>NZ_JBVHLF010000071.1:0-26737 GCF_055559155.1 Kitasatospora sp. NPDC024654 | reverse complement strand
CCGGAAGCCGCAACCCCACAAACCCACCCCCCCCCCCCCCCCCCCCCCCTCCCCCGGCCCTCCCCCCCCCCCCCCCCCCCGCCGCCGGGCGCGTGAGCCGCGCCCGCAGCTCCAGGGCTGGCACGACCTGGCACGCACCCCGACCTACCCCTCGCACCGCCCGGCCGTGCAGTTCGACCACGTGCTCGCGGTCGGCGTGCCGCGCACCGCGGTCGGCGGCACCGCGGTGCCCCGGGTCGGCGTCTCGGACCACCGCCCACTGGTGGTCGAGGTCGAGCTCTGACCCCCGTTACTGGCGGGCCAGTCGGCCGCCCTGGTGAGGCAGGCGCGGGCCGTCCGGCAGCGGCTCGTACTGCAGCAGCAGCATCGCCGCGTCGTCGCCCAACGGTCGCCCGACGTGCCGGACCACGTCGGCGTGCAGCCGGCCCAGCACCTCCACCGGGCCTCCCGCCGCGCACTCGGGCAGCCGCTCGACCAGCGGGTAGAACCGGCCGGCCCGGTCCCGCGCCTCGATCACGCCGTCGGTGAAGAGCAGCACCCGGTCGCCGGGCCGCAGCGGCACCCGGAGCACCGGCGGCGCGACCTGGTCCGGGTCCAGCACGCCCAACGGGGGAACCGTTTCGGCGAGTTCCAGCGCCCGCACCCCACCCTCGCCGCCGATCAGCAACGGGGCCGGGTGGCCGCAGTTGACGATCTCCGCGCTGCCGTCCGGGCCCACCCCGATCAGCACCAGGGTGACGAACTCCTCCTCGACGCCGGGGTGGTCGTGCTCGTGCAGCGCGCGGTCCAGGCTGACGGCCAGCCAGCCGGCCACCCGCTCCAGCGCGGCCTCCTGGTGCGCGGCCTCGCGGAACGCGCCGAGCACGGCCGCCGCGGTCTCCACCGCGCCCAGCCCCTTGCCCCGCACGTCGCCGACCACCGCGCGCACCCCGTGCCGGGTGTTGACCACCTCGTAGAGGTCGCCGCCGATCCGGGCGTGCGCCGCGGCCGCCGCGTAGTGCACGGCCGTCCGGAGGCTGCCGACCCGGTCCGGCACCGAGCGCAGCAGCACCCGGCGGGCGATCTCGGCCACCAGCTGGGCGTCCGCCAGCGCCTGCTCCTGACGGACCCGCAGCGTCGCGCTGACCCAGCTGATCGCGGTGACCAGGGCGATCGCGAAGACCGTGGCGCTGTGCACGGACTGCCCGAGCACGTCGTTGTAGGTCGCCATCGCGAACGCGGCGACCTCCGACAGCGAGCCGATCAGGATCGGGTACCAGACCCGGCGGCTGACGATCGCCGCGAGGGCCGGTATCGCGGTGAGGGCCGGTTCGACCGTCACCGCCGTGTTGCTGAAGTAGTCCAGACACATCACCAGTGCCATGCCGATGAACGGCAGGGCCAGGGCGGTCCGCGGCCAGGTCCCCGTCGGGCGGACGGTGGCCGGACCCCGGGTCGGACCGGCAAGCCGGTCTCGGAACCATCCGGTCGCGCTCAACTTCGGTGTCTCCAGCGGAAGGCGCCGAGCGCTCCCCGAACGAGGAGCACCTGCGGCGATGACTGAGGGTGAGGATCGGGGACCCGTCCGGTGGCCGGAAAAACGCGGATGGCCGGTTAACGACCCCACAATAGGCGCGAAACGTGCAGTGCACACAGGTTTCGCGCGACTCCGTGACGACTTGAATGCTCTCTGTGACCTATTAATCACTCTTCCCGACCAGAAGCGTTTCCAACGTGTTCCGGTCAGGAAGTCCGACCGGCCTGTGGATCCGGCCGCTGCGGATGAAACAGAAGGCGGCGGTGACCTGCTCCAGCGGAACCCCCTGCTGCTCGGCCCAGGCGACCCGGTAGATCGCCAACTGCAGCGGGTCGGCGGTCTCCTGGCGGCCCGTCTTCCAGTCCACCAGCTCGTAACGGACAGTCGCCGGTGACCCTGGGTCATCGTCACGCTCGCGGTACACCGCGTCGATCCGGCCGCGCACCACCCGGCCACCGAGCAGCAACTGGACCGGCGCCTCGACCCGGTAGGGGGTGCGCCCCGCGTACGGGCCGCGCAGGAAGGCCTCCTTGAGCTGCGCCAGGTCGTGCTCGTCGGCGATGTCCACCTCCTCGGCACCCGGCAGGGCGTCCGGCTCGAACAGCGCCAGCGGCGTGAACCGGGACTGGATCCAGGCGTGCAGGCGGACCCCGCGGCGGGCCTCCGGACGCGGCGGGCGGGGCAGCGGGCGGGCCAGCTCGTGCGCGAAGCCGTCCGGATCGGCGGCCAGCCGCATCAGCTGGGAGGCCGACAGCGAGGCCGGCACCGGGACCTCCCGGACGGTCCGCCGCGAGCGCTCCAACTCACCCAGCAGCGCGGTCAGATCACGATCCCAGGAGGCGACCTGGCGCTGCTCCTCGGACGCCAGCCGCTCCGGTTCGGGGGCCGGCTCACCGGCCAGCCGACGGGAGACCACCTCGGCCACCCGGCGCCGGGTCAGCTGGGCGGCCGGATCCAGCGGCAGCGGCCACCGCGTCTCCACCGCCTGCTCCAGGGCCGGGTTGACGGCCCCCTCCAGCGGCGGCTCGGCCCAGTGCTCGACCTCGCCGCACCCCGGCCGCTCGGCGTGCCCGCGCAGCTCCTCCAGGAAGTCGGAGGGGCCGCGCACGGTCTTCTGGCTCGGGCCCCACCAGTGGCCGGAGGCCAGCAGCAGCGAGCGTGGGCGCGTGAAGGCGACGTAGCCCAGGCGCAGCTCCTCGGTGGCGGTCTGCTCCTGGAGCGCCTCCCGGAAGGCGCCCAGGCCCTTGCCCGTCCAGCCCGGGACGGTGGGCAGGGTCGCCGCGTCCCCGCGCAGCTCGTGCGGCAGCACGTGCCGCCGGCTGGTCCAGCGCTCCCTGGTCCGGCTGGACGGGAAGGCGCCGCGGACCAGGCCGGGCACCGCGACCACGTCCCACTCCAGGCCCTTGGACTTGTGCGCGGTGAGCACCTTCACGGTGTCCTCGCCGCCCGGCAGGCTGCTGTCCAGGCCGCTGTCGTACTCCTGGGCGGCCCGGAGGAAGGCCAGGAAGGCGGCCAGCCCGGGATCGCCGTCCAGATCGGCGAAGCCCGCCGCGACGTCCAGGAAGCCGTGCAGCGTCTCGCGCCGGCGGGCGGCCAGCGCCTGCGGCGAGGCGGACAGCTCGACCTCCAGGCCGGTGACCGCGAGCACCCGGTGCAGCACGTCCATCAGCGGCTCGGCCAGCGAGCGGCGCAGCTCGCGGATCTCCCGGGCGCAGCGCGCGAAGCGGACCCGGGCCTCCGGCGAGAACGGCAGCTCGTCCGGCTGGGCGGCGTCCAGGAAGGTCTCCAGCGCGTCGGAGAGCGAGACCACCTCGGTCGGGTCGGTCTCCGCGACGGCGGCGGCGAGGGGATCGGTGTCGTCCGGGCGGGCGGTGCGGACCAGCTCGGCGGCCCGCCGACCGAGCAGCGCCAGGTCGCGCGGGCCGATCCGCCAGCGCGGGCCGATCAGCAACCGGACCAGCGCGGCGTTGGCGGTCGGATCCTGCAGCACCTCGCAGACCGCGACCAGGTCGGCCACCTCGGGCAGCTGCAGCAGGCCGCCCAGGCCGACCACCTCGACCGGGACCTCCCGGGCCACCAGCGCGGCGTGCAGGTCGGGGAAGGCCGCGCCGCCGCGGCAGAGCACCGCGATCCGGCCGGGCGCGGTACCGGTGCGCACCAGATGGGCGATCGAGTCGGCCAGCCAGCCCACCTCCTCGGCGTGGGTGGGCAGCAGCGCGACCCGGGCGAAGCCGTCCAGCTCGGCGCCGGGCGCCGGGCGCAGCGCCTCGACGCCCTCGTGCCGGGCCCGCAGCGGCGCGGCGAGCCGGTTGGCGAAGGCCAGCAGCCGGCCGCCGCTGCGCCGGTTCTCGCTCAGCGAGAGGCGGGCGGCCGCGGTGCCGTCGGCGCGCGGGAAGTGCTCGGGGAAGTCGTCCAGGTTGGCCACCGAGGCGCCGCGCCAGCCGTAGATCGCCTGGCACGGGTCGCCGACCGCGGTGACCGGGTGGCCGCCGGTGCCGAACAGGCCGGACAGCAGCAGGCGTTGGGCGACCGAGGTGTCCTGGTACTCGTCGAGCAGCACCACCTTGTACTGGGCGCGCAGCAGCCGGCCCACCTCGGGACGCTCGATCGCCAGCCGGGCGCAGGCGGCTATCTGGTCGCCGAAGTCCATCAGACCGGCGGCGGACTTGCGGCGGCGGTACTCCTCGACCAGCCGCAGCAGCTCCTGCCGGCCGCGGGCGGCCTCCGGGACGGCGCGCAGCTCGGCGTTGGAGAGCTTGGCGGTCGCCAGCTCGTCCAGCAGCCGCTGGTCGAAGGCGCGCAGGAGCTCCGGCTCGACCAGGTGCTCGGCCAGCTCGCCGTCCAGCGCGGTCAGCTCCGCGACCAGGGTGCTGAAGGTGTCCCTGAGGTGCGGGAACGGGCCGCGGGCCGAGCGCAGCACGCGGGCCGCCAGCTGGAACCGGGTGGCGTCGGCGAGCAGCCGGACGTCCGGCTCGATGCCGATCCGCAGGCCGTGCTCCTTGAGCAGCCGGCCGGCGAAGGCGTGGTAGGTGGCGATCTCCGGCTCTCCCCCGGCCTCCGACTGGGAGGGCTCCCAGGGGCCCCCGACCCGGGCCAGCGCGGTGCGGACCCGCTCGGCCAGCTCGGCGGCGGCCTTGTTGGTGAAGGTCAGGCCGAGCACCTCCTCGGGCCGGACCGCGCCCGAGCCGACCAGCCAGACCACCCGGGCCGCCATCACCGTGGTCTTGCCGGAGCCCGCCCCGGCGACGATCACGGCAGGCTCCAGCGGGGCGCCGATGGCCAGCATCTGCTCCCGGTTGAAGGGGATGCCGAGCAGCTCCTTGAGCTGGTCGGGGTGGTCGAGCACGGGGGTCACGCCGACCACGGTAACCGGACGCTCGGACAGGCCGGCCGGCCGCTCGGGGTGCCCGGCCTACTCGACCAGCTGGCGGCCGTCCCGCTGGGCCGAGCAGCTGCGGCGGAACGAGCAGCGGGCGCAGCCGGTGCCGGCGGTCGGGGTGAACCGCTCGGCGAGCACCCGGCCCGCCGCGTCGGCCAGCAGGTTCTCGATCCACGGCTCGCCGTCCGGCGGGGCCTGCTGCTGGACCTTCGGGGCGTCCAGGTCCTTGCGGTCCTCGATCCGCAGCTGCACCAGCTCGGCCCCGCCGAGCGGCGGGCGGGGGTTCACCAGCTCGTCCAGCGCACCCTCGCGGACCGCCAGCTGGTAGACCGCCAGCTGCTTGTGCTCGGGCAGCGACTTGTCGGTGGGCGGCTGCTTGCCGGTCTTGAAGTCGACCACGTAGGCACGGCCGACCGCGTCCTGCTCGACCCGGTCCATCACGCCGCGGATCCGCACCGCCACCCCGCCCACCGGCAGGGTCAGGTCGAAGCCGTGCTCGGTGGCCAGCGTGGTCCGGCCGCGCTCCAGCACGTGCCAGTGCAGGAAGCGCTCCAGGGCGGCCCGGGCCTGCCCCTTCTCCTGGTCCGACTTCCACGGCGCGTCGAAGGCCAGCGCGTCCCAGACCGTGTCCAGCCGCTCCATCAGCACGGCCAGGTCGGCCGGGGTGCGGCCGGACCCCACCTCGTCGGCCAGCGCGTGCAGCACGTTGCCGAAGCCCTGGGCGCCGGAGCTGGCCGGCTGCGCCTTGACCTCCTTGGTCAGGAACCACTGCAGCGCGCAGGAGTCCAGCTGCTCCAGACCACTGCCGGAGAGCTGGACCGGCTGGTCCGGCTCGCGCAGCGGGACCGGGTTGCTGGTCGGGTCGGCCATGCCCCACCAACTCTCCGGACGGGCCGCCGGCACCAGCGGGACACCCGTCTCGTCGGTGGCGGCGGCCAGCCGGGCCAGCCGCTCGGCGGCGGCGCGGCGCAGCTCCGGCGAGCGGGTCGGGTCGACGGTGACCGCGCGCAGCTCGGCGACCAGCGCGGGCACCGAGAGCGGGCGGCGGGGGCGGTGCGTGACGTCCTCGACGGTGACCGCGGGGGTCCGGCGCAGCACCTTGCCGGTCCGCGGGTCGAGCTCCTCGCGGTAGAGCTCGCGCAGGAAGCGGGAGGGCTCGTCGCCGTCGTCGACCGGGGCCTTGACGGCGGTGACGATCAGCCGCTCCTTGGCCCGGGTGGCGGCGACGTAGAAGAGCCGGCGCTCCTCGGCCAGCAGCGCGCCGGGGGTGAGCGGCTCGGCCAGGCCGTCCCGGCCGATCCGGTCGGCCTCCAGCAGCGAGCCGCGGCGGCGCAGGTCCGGCCAGAGGCCCTCCTGGACGCCGGCCACCACGACCACCCGCCACTCCAGGCCCTTCGACCGGTGCGCGGTCATCAGCCGGACCGCCTCGGCGCGGGTGGTGCGGGTGGTGAGGGTGTCGGCGGCGATGTCCTGGGCCGCCAGCTCGGCCAGCAGGTCCAGCGCGCCGCGGTGGCCGGTGATCCGGTCCTCGGCGCGGGCCGCGGTCTCGAACAGGGCGCAGACGGCGTCCAGGTCGCGGTCGGCGTTGCGCCCCGGCGCACCACCGCGCAGTGCAGCGCGCTCCAGCCGCTCGCGCCAGCGCGGGCTACCGTCCCAGAGCTCCCAGAGCGCCTCCTCGCCGGTGCCGCCGCCGCGCAGCAGGTCCCGGACCTTGCGCAGCAGGGTGCCCAGCTCACGGGCCCGGCGGGCGGGCACGGAGTCCAGCGTGAGCAGGCGCTCGGGCTCGGCGAGCGCCTCCCGGATGAGCTCCTCCGCCGAGCGCACGACCCGCGATCCGCGCCCCGGCTCCGCGTCATCCGACCGCGGGGCCACCGGAAGGCCTGCCCACGGTTCCTCGGCTCGCAGCGCCGCGCGCTCCTCCTCGCGCAGCGCGCGACCGAGTCGGCGCAGGTCGGCGCCGTCCAGGCCGCCGAGCGGGCCGGTGAGCAGGGTCTGCGCCACCTCGGCGGTCAGCGGCTCCTCCGCGGCCTGGGCGGCGAAAGTCGACCCCGCCGACTTCTCGGCCAGCATGGCCCGCTCCAGCGCCGCACCCTCCGCGCACACCCGCAGCGCCAGCAGCAACTGCTGCACCGCGGGCTCCTCGCGCAGCGGCAGGTCGTCGCCGTCGATCTCCAGCGGCACGCCGGCCGCGCTGAGCGCCCGCCGCACCCCGGGTATCGCCCGCGCGCCGGCCCGCACCAGCACCGCCATCTCCCCCCACGGGACCCCGTCCTCCAGGTGGGCCCGGCGCAGCAGGTCGGCCACGCTGTCCAGCTCGGCCCCCGGCGTCGGGAAGGTGTAGACCTCGACCCGGCCCTCACCGGCCTTCCCGGGCAGCAGCGCCCGGTGCTCGGCCAGCTTCTCGGCCGGCAGCCGGCCCATCGGCAGCCGCCGGGCCAGCTCGCGCGAGGCGGCCAGCAGCCTGGCGCCCGAGCGCCGGGAGACCCGCAGCACCTTCACCTCGGCCGGCCGGCCGTCGCGCCGGCGGAACTGCCGCGGGAAGTCCAGGATCCCGTTGACGTCGGCGCCGCGGAAGGCGTAGATCGACTGGTCCGGGTCGCCCACCGCCACCAGGTCGCGCCCGTCGCCCGCCAGCTGCCGCAGCAGCCGCACCTGCGCCGGGTCGGTGTCCTGGTACTCGTCGACGAAGACCACGTCGTACCGCTCGCGCAACCGCGCCCCGACCTCCGGACGCTCGGCGAGCAGCACCGCGCGGTGCACCAGCTCCGCGTAGTCCAGCACCCCGCGCAGATCCAGCACGTCCAGGTAGTCGGCCAGGAAGTGCGCCGCCGCCGCCCAGTCCGGCCGCCGCACGCCGGCCGCGAAGCGGGCCAGCTCGGCCTCCCCCAGCCCGAGCTCCCGGCTGCGCGCCAGCACCGCGCGGACCTCGTCGGCGAAGCCGCGGGTGGTCAGGCAGGCCCGCAGGTCCAGCGGCCACTCGATCCTCCCCCAGCCCCCGGCTGCCGCGTCCTCGGCGTCGCCGGCCAGCAGCTCGCGGACCATCACGTCCTGCTCCGGCCCGGAGAGCAGCCGCAGCGGCTCGGCGAACCGCGCCGGCTCCTGGTGGGCCCGCAGCAGGGCGTAGCAGTAGGAGTGGAAGGTGGTGGTCTGCGGCGCGCGGCCGAGTCGGACGGCCATCCGGTCACGCAGCTCCATCGCCGCCTTGCGGCTGAAGGTCAGCACCAGGATCCGCTCCGGATCGGTGCCCCGCTCGATCCGCCGGGCCACCGACTCCACCAGCGTGGTGGTCTTGCCGGTGCCCGGCCCGGCCAGCACCAGCAGCGGCCCCCCGGCGTGCTCGGCCACGGCCCGCTGGTACGGGTCCAGCACGGGCGGGGCGGGCGGGGTGAGCGGGCTGCGCACCAGACGGTAGGGGGAGCTCACGGTGTCCTGGGCCGGTCCTTCGCGGAGGGAGTGCGGGAAAAGTACTGGAAAGCGCGGGAAAGCGCGGCCTCCGAGCCTACGAGACCGCGGGAGCGACCGGCGCGCGTCCGGACGAATGCGCCGGTCAGGGCCCTGGTCGCGGACGCGGAGGCGCAGGATGGAGCTGTGCCCGAACTACCGTCCGTCCCAGCGCGCCCGCCGCAGGTCGATCCGCGGCGCGCTCTCGGCCGCCCGGCCGGCGGTCCGCAGCGGTGTGCCCTCGGCGCGGTACTCGGCCAGCGCCCGGTGCTCGTGGCCGGGCAGCAGGGCACCGTCCGCGCGCACCACCCGCCACCACGGCACCGCGCCACCGTAGAGCGCCATCACCCGGCCGACCTGCCGTGGCCCGCCCTGCTCCAGGTACTCGGCGACGTCCCCGTACGTCATCACCCGCCCCGGCGGGATACGGTCGACCAGGTCGAGCACCAGCTCGGCGAAGGCGGTGGGGCCCGCGGCCGGGCCGTCATCCGTGCTGTTGTCCGTCATCCGGGCATTCTTCCCCATCCGGGGGAGGCGCCGGTCCCCTCCGGAGGGATTTGTCGTGCCCGGTTCGGCCCCTGTCCAGCGGGCGGCGGCTCGGCATGCCACCATCTTCGAGGCGGTGAGTGGTGATACGAGGACAAGACCAGATGACCGGGACGGTTGACGTGGCGCACGGCGAGGGCTCCGACGAGTCCGGCGCCGAGGTACCCGCCTCCGAGCGCCCGGTCGTCTCGCTGGTCAAGCGGCCCCGGCCACCGGTGCCGCACCCGGCCACGCCCTCCACCACCGCGGATCCCCGACCCGAGCCCCGGCCCGGGCCTACGACGCAGCCCGCGCCCGAACCCCGGCCGGAGCCGCGGCCCGGGCCGACGGAGGACGCGGACCACCTGGCGATCGACGAGCCGCTGCTGGCCGCCCGCGCGCACCGCCCGTCCGACCTGATCCGCTTCCTGGCCGGAGTGTTCGGCATCGCCGCGCTCTTCGTGATCGCCGGCATCGCCACCTCCACCACCAGCGGCATCGAGCTGGACATCAAGACCAACGCCGCGTACATCCCGGCCTGGCTGAGCACCGTCGGCAGCCTGGTCTCCAGCGTGGCGGTGCTGGCCGTCCCGGTCGCCTTCGCGGTCGAACGGCTGATCAAGCGCGACGGCCTGCGGGTGGCCGACGGCGTGCTCGCCTCGGTCCTCGCGTACGGCGTGTCGCTGGCCGTCGACTGGTGGGTGGCCGAGGGCGCCTCGCCGGCCGTCCGCTCCGCGCTGACCAGGCTCGCCAACAACAGCGCCGGCCCGCTGACCGACCCGGTGCACGGCTACCTGGCGCCGGTGATCGCCTACATGACCGCGGTCGGCATGGTCAGCCGACCGCGCTGGCGGGTGGCGCTGTGGACGGTGGTGGTGCTCAGCGGCGCCACCGAGCTGATCAGCGGCTACACCACCGTGCTGTCACTGCTGCTCACCGTGCTGATCGGCTGGTCGGTGGCGTACGGAACGCTCTACGCGATCGGCTCGCCGAACATCCGCCCGACCGGCCAGCACCTGATGCTCGGCCTGCGCCGGGTCGGCTTCACCCCGGCCGACGCCCACCGCGCACCGGACGCCCCCGGCGGCACCCGCCGCTACTACGTCAACCAGCAGAACGGCCCACCGCTCGACGTCCACATCGTCGACCGCGAGCAGCAGGCCTCCGGCTTCTTCTACCGCCTCTGGCGCCGGCTGCGGCTGCGCTCGGTGGCGGTCCGGCGCAGCCCGCAGTCGCTGCGCCAGGCCCTCGAACAGGAAGCGCTGATCGCCTACGCGGCGGCCGCCGCCGGAGCTCAGGCGCCGCAGCTGGTGGCCACCTCCGAGCTGGGCCCGGACGCCGCGATCCTGGTGTACGAGAAGGTCGAGGGCCACGCCCTCGACGAGCTGACCGACGAGCAGATCACCGACGACGTGATGGTCTCGTTCTGGGAGTCGGTCGCCGCCCTGCACCAGCGCCGGATCGCCCACCGGCGGCTGACCGGCGAGTCGCTGCTGGTGGTGGACGACCGGCTGGGCGCCCTGGTCAACCTCTCCGGCGGGGACATCGCGGCCGGCGAGCTGACCCTGCGGATCGACGTCGCCCAGCTGCTCACCACCTTCGCGCTGCGGGTCGGCCCGCAGCGGGCGGTGGCGGTGGCCAACCGGGTGCTCGGCCCGGAGCGGGTCGCCGCCTCGCTGCCGCTGCTGCAGCCGGTCGGCATGAGCCGGCAGACCCGCGCCGACCTGGCCCGGCTCGCCAAGGAGCGCAAGGCCGCCGCGCAGGCGCAGGCGCTGGAGCAGGTGGCGGCCGGCGTGCGGACCCGCGAGCAGGCCGAGGAGGACATCGCCGCCGCCGGCGAGGACCTGCTCAGCCGGATCCGCCAGGAGATCCTGGCGGTCGTCCCCGAGGCACCGCTGGCCCCCGTCAAGCTGGAGCGGCTGAAGCCGAAGAGCCTGATCATGCTGATCGCGCTGGCCTTCGCCGCCTACCTGGCGGTGACCACCATCCAGCCGGGCCAGCTGAAGCTCTCGCACATGAACTGGGCCTGGACCGCGGTCGCCGTCGCGGCCGCCGCGGCCAGCTACGGCGCGGCGGCGATGAGCCTGACCGGGTTCGTGCCGGAGCGGCTGCCGTTCCGGCGGACGGTCGCGGCCCAGCTGGCCGGCTCGTTCGTCAAGCTGGTGGCGCCCGCCGCGATCGGCGGCATCGCGCTGAACACCCGCTACCTGCAGAAGGCCGGCGTCCGGCCCGGCCAGGCGGTGGCCAGCGTCGGCGCCTCGCAGCTCGCCGGGCTCGGCGGCCACCTGCTGCTGCTCTTCGCCTTCGGCCTGATCACCGGCACCCAGGGCAACGGGGACCTGGGTAGCCAGCGGGCGGTGATCATCGGGGTGCTCACCGCCGCGGTGCTCGCCCTGGTGGTGGCCGCGGTCTCGCCGCTGCGCCGGTTCGTGGTGACCCGGCTGCGCTCGCTCTTCTTCGGCGTGGTGCCGCGGATGCTCGACCTGATGCAGACGCCCAGCAAGCTGGTCACCGGCTTCGGCGGCATCGTGCTGCTGACCCTGGCGTTCACCGCCTGCCTGGACGCCTCGGTGCACGCCTTCGGCGGCTCGATGAGCTACGCGGCGATCGCGGTGATCTTCCTGACCGCCAACGCGGCCGGGTCGGCGGTGCCCACCCCGGGCGGCATCGGCCCGGTCGAGCTGGCCCTGATCACCGCGCTGGGCCTGGGCGGCCTGCCGGCGGCCACCGCGACCTCGGCGGTCTTCCTGTTCCGGGCGCTCACCTTCTGGCTCCCGGTGCTGCCCGGCTGGCTCGCCTACACCTACCTGCAGCGCAAGGACGCGCTCTGAGCACGACGGCGGGCCGGCCCCCGGGGGACCGGCCCGCCGTACGCGTCACGCCGCCTAGTAGACCGGCTTCTCCGGCTCGATCTGGTTGACCCAGCCGATCACGCCGCCGCCCACGTGCACCGCGTCGGCGAAGCCCGCGGACTTCAGCACGGCCAGCACCTCGGCCGAGCGGACCCCGGTCTTGCAGTGCAGCACGATCTTCTTGTCCTGCGGCATCCGCTCCAGCGCGTCGCCCATCAGGAACTCGTTCTTCGGGATCAGCACGGCGCCCGGGATGTTGACGATCTCGTACTCGTTGGGCTCGCGGACGTCGACCAGGAGGATGTCCTCCTTGTCGTCCTGCATCTCCTTGAGCTGCTTCGGGGTGATCGTCGAGCCGAAGGCGGCCTCCTGGGCCTCCTCCGAGATCACGCCGCAGAACGCCTCGTAGTCGATCAGCTCGGTGACCGTCGGGTTCTCGCCGCAGAGCGCGCAGTTCGGATCCTTGCGGACCTTGACCTGACGGTAGTTCATCTCCAGCGCGTCGTAGATCATCAGCCGGCCGACCAGCGGCTCGCCGACCCCGGCCAGCAGCTTGATCGCCTCGGTGACCTGGATCGAGCCGATCGAGGCGCAGAGCACGCCCAGCACGCCGCCCTCGGCGCAGGACGGCACCATGCCCGGCGGCGGGGCCTCCGGGTAGAGGCAGCGGTAGCACGGGCCGTGCTCGGCCCAGAAGACGCTGGCCTGGCCGTCGAAGCGGTAGATCGAGCCCCAGACGTACGGCTTGCCGAGCAGCACCGCGGCGTCGTTCACCAGGTAGCGGGTGGCGAAGTTGTCGGTGCCGTCCACGATCAGGTCGTAGCCGGCGAAGATCTCCATGACGTTGGAGTTGTCGAGCCGGTCCTCGTGCAGGATCACGTTGACGTAGGGGTTGATCTCCTTGACCGAGTCACGCGCGGACTCGGCCTTGGAACGGCCCACGTCGGACTGGCCGTGGATGATCTGCCGCTGCAGGTTGGACTCGTCCACGGTGTCGAACTCGACGATGCCGAGCGTGCCCACACCCGCCGCGGCCAGGTACATCAGGGCCGGCGAACCGAGGCCGCCGGCGCCCACGCAGAGCACCTTGGCGTTCTTCAGCCGCTTCTGCCCGGCCATCCCGACGTCCGGGATGATCAGGTGGCGGGAGTACCGGCGGACCTCGTCGACGGTGAGCTCAGCAGCCGGCTCGACCAGGGGTGGCAGCGACACGGGGACTCCGATGGTCGTCATTTCGATGGTGACTACGCCAACAGTGTCACGCCGCCCCGCTATTCCGAGACAGCGCGTCCGCCAGGCGAGACACGCCGCGCCGGATCGTGGGACCTGCGCGGCGTTCCGTCCCGACCGGGCACGGCCGTCTCAGACCCGGCAGGCGGTCTCCAGCCAGACGTCGCCCAGCGACTCCTCCAGCGGGGTGTGCGCCCGCCAGCCGAGCCGCTCGCGCGCGGTCCGCACGTCGGCCTGCCGCCAGGGCACCGGCTCGCCCAGCGGCCTGGCCTCCGCGCCACGCGGCTCCCCGGGCTCGCCGGCCGGCTGCACGGGTACCACCACCGTCCGCGCCTCCTCGGTCAGCACCCCCTCGAAGCCGGACGCCCGGACCAGCAGGTACGCCGCCTCGCGGGCCCGGACCGAGTGCCCGCTGCCGATGTTGATCACGCCGGTGGCCGCCGAGACCGCCGCCGCCCGGACCGCCTGCGCGACGTCCCGGACGTCCACGAAGTCCCGGTAGGCGGACAGGTCCGGCATCCGGACCTGCGCCTCCTGCTGCTCCAGCGCCCGGCGCAGCCCCTCGGCCAGCCGCCCGAAGAGCGAGGCGGCCGGCGCGCCCGGGCCGACCACGTCGAAGACCCGCAGCACCGCGGCGTCCAGCCCGGAGGCCAGCACCAGCTCGGTGCCGGCCAGCTTGGAGACCCCGTACGGGCCGACCGGCCGCGGCTCCGCGGTCTCCGCGATCGGCGCGCCGGCCGGCACCGGCCCGTACTCGGCCGCCGACCCCAGGTGCACCAGCCGGGCCGGCTCCCGGCTGCGCCGGATCGCCTCGCAGACCGTGGCCACCGCGGTGGTGTTGGCCCGCACCAGGGTCCGCGGCGTGCCGTAGGTCGCGCCGGCGCAGTTGATCACCACCTGCGGCGCCACCGCGTCCAGGAACCGGGCCAGCGCGCCCGGGCTCCCGGCCGACAGGTCGAACCGGATGTCGGCCGAGTCGCGCCGGCCGAGGACGGTGACCTGGAGGTCCCGGTCCAGTAGCAGACGGTCGGCGACCCGGCGGCCGAGATAGCCGTCGGCACCCAGCAGCAGCACCCTCATCGGGGGTGTCCTTCCACGAGAACAGCGAACGGAACGGGGGGAGAAACTCAGCGGTGGCTGCCCGGCCGGCCGAGCGCGGTCCAGGCGCGCGGCAGCAGCAGCACGGCCGCCGCCCCGGCCGCGACGGCCGGCAGCGCGGCCGGCGGCAGCACCCGGCCGGGTAGCAGGCCGAGCGCGCGCAGCGCCAACAGCACGGCGGCGAGCCCGTCGGCCACCAGCGGCCCGGCCAGTGCGGCGGCCGGCCGCCCGCACCGGCGCAGCACCGCCGCCGACCCGATCAACAGTCCGAGCGTGCCCAGCCCGGCCCACGGCAGCACCCCGGCCCGCCGCAGCACGGCGGGGAGCAGGCCGCCGGGCGGCGGGTCCAGCGCCGTCTGCCCGCCCAGCGCGACGAACCCGGTCAACGCCAGGGCCACCAGCTGGAACGCCAGCGCGACCGGCAGCACCGGCCGCATCCGGGCCCGGAACTCGGCGATCGACCGGGCCGAGTCCAGCTGCGCCCGGCCGGCGTGCCGGGCCCAGCGGGCCGCCCCGCCGGCCGCCGGGAGCGCGAGCAGCGCCGCCAGCACCAGCGCGCCGGCCCGCGCCGGGGGCCGGGCGGCCAGCGGGAGCAGCAACAGGCCGAGCAGCGCGGCCGCGGTACCGAGCCGGTACCCGACGTCCCGGCCGGCCCGGTCGACCTGCGGCACGGGATCGGGCGACGGCCGGCCGCCCGGCTCGCCGGGATTCCGCGGCACCCGGGCGAACAGCTCCTCGGCCAGCGAGAAGACGTCACCGTGCCGGTAGCGCCCGACCGCGGCGGCGCCGATCCCGGCCTCCTCCAGCCCTGCCGCGATCTCCAGCGGATGGCTGGCCCGCTCGCAGAGCGCGCGGTGCGCCACCATCAGCTCCCGCACCGGATCACCGGACATCAGCGCGCCTCCGCCAGCGGCGCGTCGCTGCCGACCGCCCCCGCCACCCAGAACTCGGCGGGCCGGGCGAACGGCCGGGGCGGCGCGCCCGCCCGCCACCCGTCGGCCGGGAAGGCCGGCCAGTGCGCGACCAGCTCCAGATAGACCTCACGGAACGCGGCCGACTCCGGCTCCGGCGCGAACAGCTCCTGCGCGCGCAGCCGGCCGGCCAGCCCGAGCCGGGCCCGGCGCTCCTGGTCGGCCAGCAGCGCCCGGCAGGCCAGCGCCAGCGCCTCCGGCTCGCCCGGCGGCACCAGCAGGCCGCCCGGACCGACCACCTCGCGGGCCACCCCGACCTCGGTGGCCACCAGCGCCCGGCCGCTGAGCATCGCGTCGGCCAGCAACCGCGGCCCGTGCGGCGCGCGGTCGGTGCGGACCAGGACGGTGCCGGCCGCCCAGGCCTCGGCGAGCCGCTCGGGGCGGTCGACGAAGCGGACCGCGGGCTCCGTTCCGCCGCCCAACCCGAGCCGGGCGGCCACGGAGCGGCAGTGCGCGCGGTACCCGGGCCGCCCCTCGCCGCCGTACATCCGCAGGCGCGTCCCGGGCAGCTCGGCCCGCACCCGGGCGAAGGCGTGCAGCATCAACTCCGGGTCGGTGCCCGGCGCGAGGTCACCGACCCAGACCAGGGTAGGCCGGTCCGGCTCCGGGCCGGCCGCTGGTCTGGAGACCGCCGGCAGGCCGCGGCGCACCACCCGGCTCCGCTCCGGCAGGGCGCCACCGCGCAGCTGCCACTCGCGGTCGAAGGCGCTGCCCGAGGTGAGCACCGCGGCCTGCCGGTAGGTCTCGGCGGCGAGCAGCCGGGCGTAGCCGAGCAGCAACGCCCGGACCGGCGTGGAGGGGCCCGCCCCCAGCCGGTGGCCCAGGTACTGCTCGCGCAGGTGCGACCCGTGCTCGGTGAGCAGGAACGGCATGCCGTACCGCTGCTTCGCGACCAGTGCGGGCAGCGCCGCCGGACCGCCGCCGACCACGTGGCAGAGATCGGCCCCGCCCAGCCCGCCCGGCCCGTCGCCGTACCAGGGCGCGGCCAGCGGACGCAGGCACCGCTCCAGCAGGTCGCCGGCCACCAGGACGTCCCGGAGCAACGGCTGCCCGGCCGCGGTGTCGGCGCCCGGTGAGCGCCAGAGCGCCTCCAACGCGGCGTGGGCCTGGCCGGAGGCCAGGAAGGCGGGCAGCGCGCCGTCCGCCGCCAGCTCGGCCAGCCGGTACAGCCCCGGCCCGAACGAGGCCCGCTCGCGCGGCAGCACCAGCGCCGCGACCAGCTCGCGGTAGGCCCGGGCGTACTGCCGCCGGCGGACCGCGCCCGGCAGCCGGCCGCTCGGCCGCGGACCGCCCAGCGCGAAGGCGCGCACCCCCGGCGACACCCCGCCCGGCTCCGCGGGCACCGGCTTCGGGAGCAGCAGGTAGCGGTCGAACTCGTGCTCCGGCAGACCCGCCGCGAGCCGGCCGCACCACCCGGAGCCGCCACTCCGCGCGGCGGACTGGGTGCTCTCGGTGAGCAGGGCGATACGCACGACGACCTCCAGAGGCAGAACGGTACGGAACCCGATGGACGGGCTGATGCGGACGGACCAGCGGAACGGCCCGGTCAGGCCCTCGGCACTGCCCGCGGCCCGGCCGCCCGGCGCCCCCACGCGCCGCCGCCCGGCCGCCCCCAGCCGGACGCCGCCGGCCTACCTCGACCACACCCCCGAAGCCCGCCCGGCCCGCCGGCGGCCGCGCCCCCACACCTGTTCGGTCCGACATCACGACGGTAGGCCCGAACGCCCGCCGCCCAGCGCCCCAGGGCCCGGCCGCCACCTGAACGAGTGAAAGGCCGTAACCTCGGGCCGCGCCCGACGTTCGGCCGGCCCACCCCCGTCATTCCGCCGCGGCGAGAACCTCGCGCAGGAACTCCCGGGCCGAGCGCGCCACCTGCTCCGGGTGCTCCATCATCGCCACGTGCCCGGACTCCGGCAGCACCAGCAGCCGGGCGTCCCGGAAGGCCGCGCAGGCCCTGGCCGCCGAGCGGTACGAGACCAGCTTGTCGCGCAGCCCGTACACCAGCAGCACCGGCACCTCGACGCGCTCGGCCTGCCGCCAGAGCGCCTGGTCACCGCGCTCGGTGTAGGCCGAGACGATCCCGCGGGCCGAGCCGACCAGCACCTGGAGCGCGTACGGCAACGCCATCCGCCGCCGGTACTCGGCCACCGCCGTCTCCCGCCGCTCGGGCGGGATCGCCCGGGCGTTGCCGTACACCAGGTCGAGCAGCCCGTCGGTGGCCTGCTCGACGCTGCGCCCGCCGGCCGGCACCCGCTGCAGCAGCCGGGGCACCCCGGGCACCGCCAGCAGCCCGGTGGGCAACGCGGTGCGCTGCGGCGGCAGCTCGGGCAGTGCCGGGGAGACCAGCACCAGGCTGGAGACCAGGTCCGGCCGGAGCGCGGCGAGCCGCACCGCGACCGCGCCGCCCAGCGAGTTGCCGAACAGGTGCACGGGGCCGCGGCCGGTCGCCTCCAGGTAGCCGATCACCGCCCGGACGTGCCCGGAGACCGAGAGATTGCCGTCCAGCGGCGGGGCCGACCAGCCGAAACCGGGCAGGTCCAGCGCCTCGCCCCGGACCACGCCGTCCAGCTCGACCATCAGCTCGGTCCAGTTCTCCGCCGAGCCGCCCAGGCCGTGCACGAAGAGCGCCTCGGGCAGTCCGGCGGAGGCGTCCGCGGTCGGCCCGGTGACCGACAGGACGGCGCCCGGCACCTCGACGGTGCGGGTCTCCCAGAGCCCGTCGCGGCCGGCCGGCGGGCGCGGGCCCGGCCCGTCGGCCACCCGCCGCGGCGACTGCTGGCCCGACCTCGACCGCCCCTGCTGCTCAGTGCTCATGGGAGATGATGGTAGTGAGACTCTGGTCAAGGACCCGGTCGCGCGCCGTATTGTGGGCACCCGACAACCCGAGAGCTGCGCTTTCCCCGGTCCGACCGGGGGCGGCCCGGGTTACCGAAACGTAGAATCAGCCCCCGACCAGCCCAGCACGACCCACCCGCGGCACACCGGCCGGAACGCCGGCCGGGCACGTGCAGTCGACCGTGAAATGAGGAGCGCCGTGACGGCCATCCAGGAGGCCCAGGACCGCCCGCGCGGTGCCCGCCTGCCGCGTAGCGCCCGCCGGGAGCAGCTGCTCGGAGCGGCGCAGGAGGTGTTCGTCGCCCAGGGCTACCACGCCGCCGCGATGGACGACATCGCCGAGCGGGCCGGAGTCAGCAAGCCGGTGCTGTACCAGCACTTCCCGGGGAAGTTGGAGCTCTACCTCGCGCTGCTGGACAAGCACTGCGACGCCCTGGTCGAGTCCACCCGGGCGGCGCTGGACGCCACCACCGACAACAAGCAGCGGGTCGCCGCGACCATGGAGGCGTACTTCCACTACGTCGCCAGCGAGTCCGGCGCGTTCCGGCTGGTCTTCGAGTCCGACCTGACCAACGAGCCGGCCGTGCGCGAGCGGGTGGAGCGGGCCGCCGACCTCAGCGCCACCCTGGTCAGCAAGGTGATCGCGGAGGACACCGACCTGCCCGAGGCGGAGGCCAAGCTGCTCGCCGCCGGCGTCTGCGGGCTGGCCCAGATCACCGCCCGGTACTGGCTCTCCCAGGGCGGCGAGATCCCCCGCGAGGAGGCGGTCCGGCTGGTCGCCAGCCTCGCCTGGCGCGGTCTCAAGGGATTCCCGATGCACCCCGGCGAGCACGGCCCGGCCGCGGGCCAGTCGCCCGCCGCGGACTGATCCGCCCCGCTCACGCGTCGTTGCTCTAAGGTGAAGCCGTACGGCGCGCTGCCGCGCACCGGTGTTCGATCGGGGGCGGCAACCGCGCGTGGATGGCTGCAACCCCGGAGGGACGGAAGCCGTGGAGGTCAAGATCGGCGTGCAGAACGCGCCCCGCGAGATCGTGATCGAGAGCCCGCAGACTGCCGATGAGATCGAGAACGCCATCGCCAAGGCGGTGGACGGCACCTCGAAGCTGTTCTCGCTGACCGACGAGCACGGCCGCCGCATCATCGTCCCGGCCGAGCGCCTGGCGTACGTCGAGATCGGCGAGCAGGCCGCGCGCAAGGTCGGCTTCGGCACCATCTGAACCGGCCCGGGCGCTGCCCGCCGTCCCCGTCGGGGGCGGCGGGCAGCGTCGTGTCGGCCCGGCAGAGGTCGGCCCGGCAGAGGTCGGACCGGCAGGCGTAGAACGCGATGGCCCCGGGTATGGAGGTGCTCACAGCAAGCACCTGGACCATCTCGGGAGGTCGGCCGTGCCCTTGCCCGTCGAAGCGATCGCGTTCACGCTGATCGGCCTGCTGGCCGGGTTCGGCGCCGTGCTGCTGTGGCCCGGCCACTTTCCGATGTCGCGCCAGCTGACGGTCGGGACGGCGCTGGTGTCGGCCCTGCTCAGCGGCCTGGTCGCGCGAGCCGCGCTGGGCGGCTCCGACTCGCTGCGGACGATCGTGATCGCCGCGGTCGGCACCGGCCTGCTGACCTCGGTGCTGGCCCGCCCGGACCTGGCCGGCCGGCACCGGGCCCGCCGCCACCGCCGGCACCGCCCCGCCTGAAGACGCCGCCGGCGGCGCCGAGCGCGCGGAGGAGGCTAGGAGGCCAGCCCGAGCGCGCTCATCCGCTTGGTGTGCGCCTCGGTGATCCGATTGAACATCTTGCCGACCTCCACCAGGTCGAAGCCCCGCACCTCGGCCCCGCCGACCAGCAGGTTCGACAGCGCGTCCCGCTCGGCGACCACCCGCTGCGCCTGGCTGAGCGCCTCGCCCATCAGCCGCCGGCCCCAGAGCGCGAGGCGCCCGCCGACCCGCGGGTCCTCCTCGATCGCCTGCCGCACCTTGTCCACCGCGAACTGCGCGTGCCCGGTGTCGCTCATCACCGAGAGCACCAGCTCCCGGGTGTCGTCGTCCAGCCGGACCGCCACCTCACGGTAGAAGTCGGTGGCGATCGAGTCGCCGACGTAGGCCTTGACCAGGCCCTCCAGCCAGTCCGAGGGCGCGGTCACCCGGTGGAAGGACTCCAGCGGCTCGACGAACGGGGTCATCGACTCGGTCGGGTCGGCGCCGATCTCGGCCAGCCGGTCGTGCAGCAGCTGGTAGTGCTGGAACTCGGCCGAGGCCATCCGGGCCAGCGCGGCCTTGTCGGCCAGCCCGGGCGCGAGCTTGGCGTCGTCGGCGAGCCGCTCGAAGGCGCTCAGCTCGCCGTAGGCGAGCGCACCCAGCAGGTCGAGCACGGCGGCCCGGTAGTGGGGGTCGGCCGAGCAGGTCGTCCAGTCACCGATCGAGCCGACCTGGCCGGCGTCGCCTTGAGTCTCCATGGAGCGTCACTCTAGACCGAGCCGTGAGCGCCCCGCGGACCGTGTCCGACGCCTCACGTGTTCGAGTCGTCGGCTGACTGTACAGTGGTACAGAGGCCCGTTGTGCCCGCACGACTTGTCAGTCGCGCGGGTTCGTTTCGTCCGGAGGAGTCCGGTACGAGACCGCCGGGCTCACGTACGCGGATGCCCGGTCGGAGAGCCGATCGGCTCCGACCTTGGCTTGGACCTCAAGCCAGGCACCGCATCAGTGGCCGAGCGAGGGCCGCCGCGGACCGCGCCGCAGGGCGCCGGTCCCGCGCCGAACCCCGCACGGGACATCTCCCCCACGCCACGGGACGCCGCCCAGCCGGGCCGGCCCGCCCGGACGCCGCGGGGATCCGGCGCGGTCGTGCACGACCACGCAGCCGGCAACGGGCCCCCCGGCCCAACCGGTCGCGCGGCTGCCCGCCGCCCTCTCGTCTCGGCCCGCCACACGGAAGAGGCAGCACCCTGTCCACCACGACTGAACCGACGAAGACCACCTTCCGCGAACTCGGCATCCTCCCGGAGACCGCCGAGGCGCTCGAGTCGGTCGGCATCATCCACCCCTTCCCGATCCAGGAGATGACCCTCCCGGTCGCGCTGACCGGCCACGACGTGATCGGCCAGGCCAAGACCGGCACCGGCAAGACCCTCGGCTTCGGGCTCCCGCTGATCGAGCGGGTCGTCGTGCAGGCCGACGTGGACGCCGGCCGGGCCACCGAGGAGCAGCTCTCCGAGAGCCCGCAGGCGCTGATCGTGGTGCCCACCCGCGAGCTCTGCACCCAGGTCACCAACGACCTGCAGACCGCCGGCAAGGTCCGCAACGTCCGGGTCCTCGCGGTCTACGGCGGCCGCGCCTACGAGCCGCAGGTGGAGGCGCTGAAGAAGGGCGTCGACATCGTGGTCGGCACCCCGGGCCGGCTGCTCGACCTGGCCGGCCAGCGCAAGCTCGACCTCTCGAAGGTCCGCGCGCTGGTCCTCGACGAGGCCGACGAGATGCTCGACCTGGGCTTCCTGCCCGACGTCGAGAAGATCCTCGGCATGCTGCCGGTCCGCCGGCAGTCCATGCTCTTCTCGGCCACCATGCCGGGCCAGGTGATCAGCCTCGCCCGCCGCTACATGAACCAGCCGACCCACATCCGCGCCGCCGCGCCGGACGACACCGGCGCCACCGTCGCCAGCGTCGAGCAGCACGTCTTCCGCGCCCACTCGCTGGACAAGGTCGAGCTGGTCTCGCGGATCCTGCAGGCCGAGGGCCGCGGGCTGGCGATGATCTTCTGCCGCACCAAGCGGACCGCCGCCGACGTCTCCGACCAGCTCACCCGCCGCGGCTTCGCGGCCGGCGCGGTCCACGGCGACCTCGGCCAGGGCGCCCGTGAGCAGGCGCTGCGGGCCTTCCGCAACGGCAAGGTGGACGTGCTGGTCTGCACCGACGTCGCGGCCCGCGGCATCGACGTCGAGGGCGTGACGCACGTCATCAACTACCAGTGCCCCGAGGACGAGAAGACCTACCTGCACCGGATCGGCCGGACCGGGCGGGCCGGCGCCTCGGGCACCGCGGTGACCCTGGTCGACTGGGACGACGTCCCGCGCTGGCAGCTGATCAACAAGGCGCTGGAGCTCTCCTTCAACGACCCGGAGGAGACCTACTCCACCTCCGCGCACCTCTACGAGCTGCTGAAGATCGCGCCGGGCACCAAGGGCGTGCTGCCCCGCTCCGAGCGCACCCGGGCCGGGCTGGCCGCCGAGGAGGTCGAGGACCTCGGCGAGACCGGCGGGCGCGGCCCGCGGACCGGCGGGCGCGGCGAGCGTCCGCGCGGTGGCCGGTCCGGCGGGCGCGGCGAGGCCGCGGCCCCGGCGGCCGAGGAGAAGCCGGCCCGCGCCCCGCGCGAGCGCCGGCGGACCCGCGGCGGTGCTTCGGCCGCGGTGGCCGAGGCGGCCGCGGCGGCCCCCGTGGTCGAGGCGCCGGCGGCACTGGCACCGACCCAGGCGCCGGCATCGGCCGCCGCCGAGGGCGAGCCGGCAGCGCGCCGGCGTCGTCGTCGGCCGCGCGGTGCGGCGACGGGCGAGAGCGGCGCGGTGGCGCGGGCCGTCCAGGCGCCGGCGGCCACGTCGGTCGCCCCGGCGACGGTTCCGAGCCGTCCGGAGCGCAACGCGCGGGTGATCCCGAGCGGCGGGCTGGCCCCGGCCGCCAAGGCCGCGGTGGCCCCGGCCGTCGAGACCCCGGCCCAGCCGGTCGTGGAGACCCCCGCCCCGGCCGCGGTCGAGGCCGCCCCTGCGGTCGTGCCGGCCCAGGCACCGGCCCCGGCCGAGGAGACCACCGCGACCAAGCCGCGTGCCGCCCGGACCCGGAAGACCGCTGCCAAGAAGGTCGCGGCCACCGCTCCCGAGGCCACCGCCCCCGAGGCGCCCGCCGCGGAGCAGGCCGGCGCCGAGGAGGCCCCGACCGCCCCGGTCAAGAAGGCCACCCGCACCCGCAAGACCGCCGCCAAGAAGGCCACCCCGGCCACCGAGGCGACCGAGGCCGCACAGACCCCGGCCGCCGAGGCGGTGGAGACCGTGGAGACCGTGACCAAGCCGCGCAAGACGGCGGCCAAGCGGACCGCCAAGAAGGTCGCGGCCACCGCCCCCGAGGCCACCGCCCCCGAGGCGCCCGCCGCGGAGCAGGCCGGCGCCGAGGAGGCCCCGACCGCCCCGGTCAAGAAGGCCACCCGCACCCGCAAGACCGCCGCCAAGAAGGCCACCCCGGCCACCGAGGCGACCGAGGCCGCACAGACCCCGGCCGCCGAGGAGAAGCCGGCCCCGCGCCGGCGCACCCGCAAGGCCGCGGCCCCGGCCGAGGAGGCCCCGGCCGCCGGCTGACGGTGACCAGTAGCCCTCGGGGCGGGCGGATCGATGATCCGCCCGCCCCGAGGCGTTCCCGGTCCCGGGGCCCGTCCTGCGGGCCCTTCCCCACCGGCCCGCCCCGCGGCGGCTCTCCCCGGCCGAGAGGGTGGAGCGCGAGGGCGAAGGCCGGGGGCGAGGGCCGGGGCGGCGCGGGCGCGGAAAGATCCGTTGGCGGGACCGCAGGCTCTAAGCTCGGGGTCGACCCAGCCCAGCTCCCCCGGAGGACGCCCGCGATGAGCACGCCCCCCTTCCTCGCGCTCCCCGCCTGCGCCCGCGCCGTGCGGCTGACCACCGCCCGCGGCACGTTCGCCGCGTTGCGCGCCGAGCCGGCCGGTGTGCCGCGCGGCACCGCCCTGCTGGTGCCCGGCTTCACCGGCAGCAAGGAGGACTTCATCGCCCTGCTGGAGCCGCTCGCCGGGGCCGGCTTCCGGGTGGTGGCGGTCGACCAGCGCGGCCAGTACGAGACCGGCGGTCCGGCCGACCCCGCCGCCTACGCGCTGCCGGAGTTCGGCACCGACGTCCACTCGCTGGGCGAGCTGCTGGCGGCCGAGGAGGGCGGCCCGGTGCACCTGCTCGGCCACTCCTTCGGCGGCTACGTGGTCCGTGAGGCCGTGCTCGCCGCGGGTGCCGACGCGCCCTGGGCCTCGCTCACCCTGCTCTCCACCGGCCCCGGCCCGATCGACCCCGCCGAGGCCGCCCGCACCAAGCTGCTGATGGACGCGCTGGGCTCGATCGACCTGGAGACCATCTGGCAGGTGATGCGGCAGATGGAGGAGGGCGGCGGCGATCCGGTCGTCCCCCTCCCGCCCGAGGTCGGCGACTTCCTGCACCGGCGCTGGCTGGCCAACGTCCCCGAGGCGCTGCTGGCGATGGGCGAGCGGCTGCTCGGCGAGCCCGACCGCACCGCGCTGCTGGCCGCCACCGCGCTGCCCAAGCTCTCCGTCAGCGGGGTCCGGGACTACGCCTGGCCGCCCGAGGAGCAGGCCCGGACCGCCGAGCGCCTGGGCGCCCGCTACGTCCTGGTGGACGGTGCCGGCCACTCCCCGAACGCCGAGCGCCCGGCGGAGACGGCCGCCGCCCTGGCCGAGTTCTGGTCCGCGGCCACCACCGGCTGACCGTCCCCGGCTGGACCCGGCTCTCCGCCCGCCGCGGCGGCCCGGTATAAGCACGCGCCAAAAATCGTTAGCTCTGGTAATATTTGACTCAGACCGGGAATCATCCATCCCGACGGCGCGATGGACCCCCCGAGCGTCGCGATGCCGAAACCAGCACGTCACGGGTTGGGCCGCCGCCCAACCGAAGGCTGGGGGGCGGCACCGGCGCGAAACAGCCCGCCGCCACAGTGGCGGACGAGGCTCAGCAGTCCCGTCGCCGTCGCACTCGGCACAGCAGGGGGGAAGCGTGGCCACGACCACACCGCGGCCCGGACCGAAGAGCAGCAAGAGCAGCAGCACCCCGAAGCCCCGGCAGTCGCGGGGGTCAGGAAAGGAGATGCCCATGCGTTTCGAGATTCTCCGACTGGACGACCACCAGGGCTCCGCGATCGACCGGCAGGTCGTCGACGCGGAGACCGCCCGCGATCTCATCGAGACCGCGGCCCGCACCGGCGAACGGCTCTACATCCGTCCGTGCCAGTCGGCCTGACGCCGGACCGGGCCGGCGAGCCGGCCCACGGCCATCAACTGACGCCTCGTCACCATCCGATCGGTGACGGGGCGTCCGCGCGTTTCCGCACGCCCCCGTCGACGTTTGCCACCGACGCGCGCGGGACATCCCCCATCCGGGACCGCCCCGGTCGACCTCCCGGAGCAGCGCGTGCGCTCCGTACGGGTGATCGTCCTTGACGCGGCGGTCCGGAGGGAGGAGCGTTGTCGGTTATGAGGGGCGAGCCGAGTTGCCCGAGGTGCGCCGGCCGGGTGCGTGCCCCCGGTCTCTTCTCCGACACCTGGCAGTGCGACAAGCACGGCACCGTCCATCCGATGCAACCGGTGTTGCCGCCCAGCGTCGACGCGCTGGAGGTCGCGGTGGGCCGCTCGCAGGTCCCGATCTGGCTGCCCTGGCCGCTTCCGGTCAGCTGGCTCTACACCGGCATCGCGCACGCCGGTGACGATCGCTCGGGCGCCCGGGCCACCGCGGTGGCCTGTTCCGGCCCGGCCCCGCTCGGCGGCTTCGGCGAGCTGGTGCTGGTCGCCGAGGAGCTCGGGATCGGCCTCGGCGCGCGCTACGCCGGCCTGCCCGGCCCGGATCCGGGTGAGGCGCTCTCGCTGAACCGTCCCGCCGACACCAAGCTGATGGCGGCCGGCCGGCCGACCCCGATGTGGCACGTGAACGGCGCCCCGGAGGACCGCGCGGTCTTCGTCGGCGAGGCGCTGGGGCTCTGGCTCTGGGCCATCGCCTGGCCCGAGCAGTCCGCGCTGCTGATGTACGACGAGCTGGTGCTCACCGATCTGCGGGACGCCGGTGCCGAGTTGAAGCTGCTCCCGTGCGGAGCGCTCTCCCCGCGGCTGCTGGGCCCGGTGACCGGCTGACCGACGGCTGACTATCCTGGGGACCCGCGACCCCTCCCCCGCCTCCGGCGGGGCAGCCTCTGGAGCCCATCCCCGTGCGCATCGACCTGCACGCCCACAGCAACGCCTCCGACGGCACCGACAGCCCCGCCGAGCTGGTCGCGGCGGCGGTGGCGGCCGGGCTCGACGTGGTGGCGCTGACCGACCACGACACGGTGGCCGGCCAGGCCGAGGCCGCCGCGGCGGTCCGCGCGCTACCCCCCGGCACCCTCACCCTGGTCCCCGGCACCGAGCTGTCCTGCCAGGTCGACGGCATCAGCATGCACCTGCTGGCCTACCTCTTCGATCCGGCCGAGCCGGCCTTCGCCGAGGAGCGCGAGCTGGTGCGCACCGACCGCTTCCGCCGCGGCCGGGCGGTGGTCGAGCGCTGCCGGGAGCTGGGCGCGCCGATCAGCTGGGAGCAGGTGCGGCGGATCGCCGGTTCAGGATCGGTGGGCCGGCCGCACATCGCCAGCGCGCTGGTGGAGTCGGGCGTGGTGGCCACCGTCTCGGACGCCTTCACCGCCGACTGGCTGGCCAACGGCGGCCGGGCCGACGTGCCGAAGCACGAGACCGACCCGATCACCGCGGTCAAGCTGGTCCGGGCGGCCGGCGGGGTGCCGGTCTTCGCCCACCCCGGCGCGGTCAAGCGCGGGCGGACGGTCTCCGAACAGGTCATCCGCGACCTGGCGGCGGCCGGCCTCGGCGGACTGGAGGTGGACCACGTGGACCACGACGAGGAGACCCGGGCCGCGCTGCGCGGCCTCGCCGCCGAGCTGGGGCTGTTCACCACCGGCTCCAGCGACTACCACGGCTCGCGCAAGACGGTCGGCCTCGGTGCCTTCACCACCGCCCCGGACGCCTACCAGCAGCTGCTGGACCAGGCGACCGGCGACCGCCCGGTCGGCTAGGCCCGTACTTCGCAGATCGGTGATTCGGATGGTTTGGCCGGTTGGCTGGTGTCCGGGACGGGGTCGGGAGCGTTGACTGGGTGTGTCG
>NZ_JBVHLF010000070.1:7693-40486 GCF_055559155.1 Kitasatospora sp. NPDC024654 | reverse complement strand
GGGGCGGTGGGCAAGCCCCACCCCCACACCCATCGGACCCCCCCCCCCCCCCCCCCCCTTTTCCCCCCCCCCCCCCCCCCCCCCCCCCCCCGACACCTGTGTGGTCTTCGCGGGACCGCCGCCTGGTGGCGGGTCGCGTCCGCCGGTCGTGGGGCGGTGGTCTGTCGTGCGTCGGGTTCCGGCGGATCCGTCCTCAGGAGGGGTCGGCGGGCCCGGGCGGGGGTGGGTCGGTGGGGCGGGTGCGGGCGATGAGCAGGGCGACGTCGTCGGTCTCCTCCGGGTTGCGCAGCGCGTCCAGGAGCAGGTCGCAGGTGGCCTCCAGCGGGCCGTGGCGGTCGGTGAGCAGGTCGAGGAGTTTGTGCAGGCGTACGTCGATGTCCTGGCCGCGGGTCTCGACCAGGCCGTCGGTGTAGAGGACGAGTTGGTCGCCGAGCGCCAGGTCGAGGGTGACGGCCTCGAAGGGGACGCCGCCGACGCCGAGCAGGGCGCCGGTGGGCAGGTCGAGGAGTTCGGCCGGGCCGGCGGCGTGGACGAGGGCGGGTGGCAGGTGGCCGGCGCTGGCGATGTGGCAGCGCAGCAGGTGGGGGTCGTAGACGGCGTAGACGCAGGTGGCGATCGACTCGTCCAGGCCGGTGGTGATGCGGTCCAGGTGGTACAGGACGTCGGCGCAGCCGAGTTCCAGGCCGGCCAGGGTGCGGGCGGCGGTGCGTAGTTGGCCCATGGTGGCGGCGGCGTTGATGCCCCGTCCCATGACGTCGCCGACCACCAGGGCGGTGCGGTCGCCGCTGAGCGCGACGACGTCGAACCAGTCGCCGCCGGCCTCTCCGGCGGCCCCGGCGGGCTGGTAGCGGTAGGCGACCTCCAGGCCCGGCTGGCGCGGTGGGCGCTGGGGCAGCAGGTGGCGTTGCAGGGTCAGGGCGGCGCGGCGTTGGCGCTGGTACCAGCGGGCGTTGTCGATGCAGACCGCCGCGCGGGCGGCCAGTTCGCCGGCCAGCAGGACGTCGTCGTGGTCGAAGGGGCGCGAGGGGCGGGTGCGTTTGAGGTCGAGGACGCCCAGGACCTCGCTGCGGGCGATCAGCGGCACCGCGAGGTAGGAGTGGACGCCGGCTTGGGCCAGCAGGCGGGCGGCGGGCAGGTCACGGGCGATGGCGGGCAGGTCGTGGGCGCCGATGTGGGAGACCAGGACCGCGCGGCCGGTGTTCGCGCAGCGGGTGACCAGCCGGTCCGCGCCGTAGCGGCACGGCTCGCCGACCGGGTCGGCGGCCTGGGCGGCGGGGGTGGGGCGGGCGGTCTTGACGGCCAGCGCCCGGAAGGCCAGCTCGCCGGGGGCGACGTCGCCGGCCCACCGGTCCTCCAGCACGTCCAGGACGGACTCCAGGACGTCGACGGTGGCCACGTCGGCCAGCTCCGGGACGGCGACGTCGGCCAGCTCGCGGGCGGTGGTGTCCAGGTCGAGCGTGGTGCCGATGCGCACCGAGGCGTCCGCGATCAGGGCCAGCTGGCGGCGGACGGCGGCGGCCTGGAGGGCCGCGCGGTGCTGCTCGGTGACGTCCAGGACGGAGATCGCCAGGCCCAGCGGCCGCCCGGCGGCGTCCTCCAGGCGGAAGTACGAGGCCCGCCAGGCGTGGTCGTTGTCCGGGTCGGCCGGGGTGCGGCCGAGCACGGTCTTGTTGACCAGCGGCGTTCCCTCGGCCAGCACCCGGCGCATCGAGGACTCGATCTCCCGGGTGTCCAGGAGCGGCAGGGCCTCGCTGGGGGTGCGGCCCAGGTGCTGCTCGGCGCGGACGCCGTTGATGCGTTCCAGGGCCGGGTTGACCAGCTGGTAGCGCAGCTCGGTGTCCAGGACGGCCAGGCCGATCGGGGACTGCGTGACCAGGCGCTCGGACAGGGCCAGACCGCGTTCGACCCGGCGGACGGTGGCCCGCTCCGAGGCGATGCCCAGGGCGTAGCCGCGGCCCCGCTCGTCCTGCAGGCGCATGTTGCGGAACTCGGCGAGCAGGCGGCGGCCGTCCTTGTGGCGTACCGGGAAGGCGCCGGCCCAGGGGCCCTCGCCGGCCATCACCTTGGCGAACAGGGTGAGCACCAGGTTCAGGTCCCGCTCGTCGACGAGCAGTTTGGCGGCGGGGCGGCCCAGGGCCTCCTGGGCGGTGTAGCCGAACAGGTCCTCGGCCTGCGGGCTCCACAGCACGATCCGTCCGTCGTCGCCGAGCACGATCGCGGCGACCGCCAGGGTGTCCAGCAGGCTGCCGGGGGCGAGCGGGCCGATCCCGGGGACGGGGGCGGGCGTGGGGTCGGGCCCGGACGGATCGCTACCGCCGCTACCGCTCATGCCAGCCACTCCTCCCGGCGCGTTGCGGCACGCGGACAGCACGGGTGCGGGCGCGCTCGGTGTCCCTTCCTCGCGTGCGCCCGGCCGCGCCTTTCCATCGTCTCCCCCGCCCCGCACGAAGGGCAGCCCCAGCGCCCGGCGCCGACCTGCCCGATCCGCCGGCGGGGGAAGCGGCGTTCGGCGTACCGCTTGGCCGGCGGGGCCGGGGCGAGGCGGAGGGTCTCGGCCTTCTCCTGCGACGCGCGCGGCACCGGGGACCCGGGACGCGCCACAGGGGGGCGGGCCAGGTGGGCGGACCCGCCTGCGGGCGTGGCGTAGGGACCCCGGGCGGGCTGGAACCGTGCGGCCGGGCGGGTGACGTCCGTTCAGGGGGCGGCGGGCGCGCCCCGGTCGTGTGCGGGGACGGTGCCTCAGGCCTCGCCGGGGTGCCAGGCCGGCCACTCCCAGGGGCGGTCCTCCCAGTGCACCTGCCGCGGGTCGTCCAGGTCGATGCCGGGGAACAGCCGCATCGCCTCGGCCTTGAACTCCTGCGGGTCGACCGGCTCCCAGCCGTGGCCCTTGAAGTGGGCCAGGCGGTAGCGGCTGTCGGTGCGGAACTCGGCGACCTCGATCAGCGGTTCACCGGGCGTGGCGCTGGCGTTGCGGTTCATGCCGCCAGGGTGTGGCAGGCGCGGGCGGCGTGCATCCCGGGCGGCCCGTTGGGGGCCTACCGGCCGGGCCGCCCGTCGTCGGGGCGTCGGGCGCTCAGCAGCAGCCCCTGGCCGCCGGCGAAGGTCACGCCCTGGAAGCCGTCGCCCGTGCGTTCCGCCGTGAAGCCGAGCGCGCGGTGCAGGTCGAGGGAGGCGCCGTTGCGGGCGGAGACCAGGCACCACACCCGCCCCGCGCGCTCCCACACCCACGCCATTCGCCAGCGGGTGAGCGCGGCGCCCAGGCCCCGGCGCCGCCAGTGCGCTGCCACCGTGACCCCGGTCAGGTAGTAGCCGGCGGGCGCGGCGTCCACCGGGTGCTCGGGCAGCAACGCGGCGCTGGCGTAGCCGGCGAGTTCGCCGGCCACCCGGGCCGCGACCAGCGTGGCGTCCTCGCGCCGAAGGGCCCGCGCGATGCGCGCGCGCCACTGGGGGGCCGTGTCGCCCCGCGCGTGGGCCTGCAGCGCGGCGAGCGCGTCCACGTCCCCCTCTCCCGCCGGCGTCAGCGTCGCCTCCACCGCGACCGGCCGCTCGGGCGGGTGCGGCTGGTACGTGGCGAACGGCCAGCTGGCATCCGTTGACATGCCCGCGAGCCTATCGGGCCCGGCGGTTCGTCCCCGCCCCGGTGGCGGGCGCCCGGGCGGGTAGCGGCGATGTACCGGCCCGGTAGCGCGGCGACTCGCGAAAGGGAGGAAACCATCGCATGTCGCCGCGCGCCGCGCCGCTCATGCCCGGCCGGAACCCCGATGTGGCACAGATGTTCGATCTTGGTGTGGGACCCTCGTGCGGCGCATCCCACTCCCCCGAAGATCGAGGTCACAGGCGTGTCAGCGAGATCCCTGTCAGCACCGCGCCGTCCGGCATCCCCCGCGGCGGTGGCCGGGCCCGACGCGAGAGGCCGCCACCGCCGTGGTGGCGGTGGGCTGGGCGGCGCGGTGCTGGCGGCCTGCGCCGTCTGCCTGGTCCTGATGGTCGTCCTGGGCCTGCTCGGGCCCTCCGCGGTCGAGCCGGTCTTCGGCGCCGCCGGCGTGCTCCCGCCGTGGTTCGCCCACGCCCACCCGGGCGACCTGCTGGTCTGGGTGCTGGTGGCCGTGGTGCTCGCGGCCGGTACCGCGGCGGTGGCCGGTGGCCTGGTCGCCGTGCGGCGTGGCTGGGCTCCGCACCCAAAGCGGCTGCTGGCGGGCGGGGTGGTGGCGGTGGCCGCCCTGCTGCTGGTGCCGCCGCTGGGGACCACCGACCCGCTCAACTACGCCGCCTACGGGCGGATCGCGGCGCTGGGCCTGAACCCGTATCGGGTCACCCCCGCCGGCCTGGCCCAGACGGGCGACCCGGTGGGCCGGTTGTCGCTCGCCGAGCCCTGGCTGCACACCCCCTCGGTGTACGGCCCGGTGGCGACCGCCACGCAGTGGGCCGCCTCCCTGCTCGGCGGCGCCTCGATGCTGCGCACGGTGTGGCTGCTGTCCGTGCTCGGCGGCGCGGCGTTCCTGCTGACCGGCGCGCTGCTGCTGCGCCTGGCCGGAGCGGACCCGGCGCGGCGGGTGCGCTCCCAGCTGCTGTGGACCCTCAACCCGGTGCTGTGGTGGAACCTGGTGGCCGGTCCGCATGTCGACACCCTGGGAGCGCTGTGCGTGGTCGCCGCGTTCTGGGCGCTGCGCCGCTCGCCCGTCGCCGCCGCCCTGGGCCTGGCCGCGGCGGGTGCGATCAAGCTGACCATGGGCGTCTTCGCGCTGCCCTTCGCCTGGCAGCTGCGGCACGAGCGGCGGCGGCTGGCCGTCGCCGCGCTGGCCGGGGCCGCGGCGCTCGCGGTCGGCTACGGGCTCACCCCGCAGGCGATCGGCAACGCGCGGGCCGTCAGCAACCAGGCCGCCGACGGCACGCCGTGGCAGCTGCTGCAACGCAACCTGCTCATCCCGCTGTTCGGCACCGCCGGCTCCAACCTGGCCACCACCGCGCTGGAGTTGGTCACCGTCGCGCTGCTGGTCGTGCTGGTGTCGGCCGCGCTGCCGCAGGACGTCGAGGGCGCCGGGGCGGCCCAGCTGGCCGCCCGCCCGGCGCTGGCGTTCGTGCTGGCCTACCTGCTCGGCACCGCCTACGTGCGGCCCTGGTACGAGGCGATCGCCTGGCTGCTGCTGGCGATGCTGCCGCGTTCCTGGTTCGACGTGGTGGCCCTCGCGCACACCACGCTGCTGACCCTGGTGTACGACCCCGGTCTGGCCCACGTCCTCACCCCGCACTGGCTGTACGCGCTGGTGCTGCAGATCGCCTACCGCCTGGTGCCGTACGGGCAGGTGCTGCTGCTGGCCGCCGTCGCCGTCGGGTGCCTGCGACAGATCCGCCGCCGGCGCCGGGCCCTGGCGTGACGGCGACGGGCCCGTTCCGCAGGTGCCGCGGAACGGGCCCGTCGTGGTGCCGGGTTCGGGGCGATCAGCCCATCTCCTCCAGGGACTTGCCCTTGGTCTCGCGGACGAACTTCACCACGAACGGGATGGACAGCGCCGCGAAGACGGCGTAGATGACGTAGGTGCCGGACAGGTTCCAGTCCGACAGCGTCGGGAAGGTCACCGTGATCAGCCAGTTGGCGATCCACTGCGCGGCGGCCGCGACACCGAGCGCCGCGGCGCGGATCCGGTTGGGGAACATCTCGCCCAGCATGACCCAGACCACCACGCCCCAGGAGAGCGCGAAGAAGAAGACGAAGGCGTGCGCGGCGATCAGCGCCAGCAGGCCGTGGCCGTGCGGGAGCGCGGAGTCGGCGCCGTGGCGGGCGGAGAACGCCCAGGCCTCCAGGGCCAGCGAGATGGCCATACCGGCCGAGCCGACGATGGCCAGCGGCTTGCGGCCCACCCGGTCGACGAAGACCATCGCGACCACCGTGCCGATGATGTTGATGATCGAGGTGGTGAACGAGTAGAGGAACGAGGAGCTCGGGTCGATGCCCACCGACTGCCACAGCGTCGAGGAGTAGTAGAACGCGACGTTGATGCCGACCAGCTGCTGGAAGACCGACAGTCCGATGCCGACCCAGACGATCGGCAGCAGGCCGAACCGGCCGCCCAGCAGGTCCTTGAAGGTGGAACGGTGCTCGCTGCGCATGGCGTGCTCGATCTCGGCGACCCGGGCGTCCAGGTCCGCCTGCTCGCCCTCGACCTCGGCGATCACGGCCTTGGCACGGTCGATCCGGCCGGTGGAGATCAGGAAGCGCGGCGACTCGGGGATCGCGAAGGACAGCAGCCCGTACAGCGCGGCGGGGACCACCATCACGCCCAGCATCAGCTGCCAGGCCTCCAGGCCCAGCACGTGACCGCGCTGGTTGCCGCCGGCGGCCTGCAGGATGCCGTAGTTGGCCAGCTGGGAGACCGCGATGCCGATCACGATCGCGGCCTGCTGGAAGGAGCCCAGACGGCCGCGGTAGGCGGGCGGCGCGACCTCGGCGATGTAGGCCGGGCCGATCACCGAAGCCATGCCGATGCCGATGCCGCCCAGCACCCGCCACAGCGCCAGGTCCCAGAGCGAGAACGGGAGCGCCGAGCCGACCGCGCTCACCGTGAACAGCGCGGCGGCGATCTGCATCACCCGGATCCGGCCCAGCCGGTCGGCCATCCGGCCGGCCAGCGCCGCGCCGATCGCGCTGCCGATCAGCGCGACCGCGACCACCTGGGCCAGCTCACCCGAGCCGACCTGGTACTTGTCCCGGATCGCGGAGACCGCGCCGTTGATGACCGAGCTGTCGTAACCGAAGAGGAAACCGCCCATCGCGGCGGCGGCTGTGATGAAGATGACGTGCCCGAGATGGTCCGAGGTGGCGGGCCTGCGGGCTTGCCGCGCCGGGGCGGTGCTGGTCACCTGAACTCCTAGTGCCTGACGTGCCTGACGGAACGGGCAGGGCAGGCATGATGGTCAGGTGTTCAGATAGTGAATTGACCCGGCACGCCTTTGTCCCGTCCAGCTTGAGAAGTTGAGCATAAACCCGAACTCTTGCCCGGCCAAGGCCGGTGTTGTCATCAAGAAATGAACGAGCGCGTTCATGCCAGCTCCCGGGGTCCCGGGGCGGGCACGAGCGCGGGCACCACCGAGGGCCGCCTCCCCCGGCTCCGGGCGGGGAAAGCGGCCCTCTCTGACGCGGTCGAGGCCGGACGTGCGGGGCCGGCGCGGCCGCGGGTCCTCATCCCACCGGGCCGCGCAGCAGCACGGTCGTGGACAGCGCGAGCACGGCCGCCGCCGCGGCCTGCACCAGCACGAACCAGGGCGCCGACAGCTGGAAGCCGGCCACGTCGGCGCCCAGGTAGGCGTAGCGCGGGGCCAGCAGCAGGGACCCCAGCAGGAAGTACACCTCGGGCCCGAAGTAGGCCCAGGCGGCGGCGGTGACGAAGCGCCGCTGCTCGAGGTCGCGCGGCTCGATCAGGGCGGCGGCAACGCACAGCGCGCCCATCGGGAGCACCGCGAGCAGGGCCCCGATCGGTCCGGCCGCGTCCGACAGCGTCCCGTTCGTGTCCGGCACCGCGACGAACAGCAGCACGAGTTGGAGCGCGACCGCGCCGAGCGGCAGCCAGGCGAGCGGCCGGCGGCCCCCCGGCGGGCGCGCATCGAGCCGCCGGGGAACGGCGGGCAACGGCCACAGCCGGATCACCAGGGCGCCGATCAGGGCGAGGACGGCCGTGAACTCCAGCCAGGCGAAGACGTCCGCGTCGTCGTGCAGCAGTTCGACCGCGTCGGTGAGGTAGTAGGCGGCGCAGGCGAAGACCAGGCCCAGGCCCGTGGTGCGTCGCGCGTCCGAGCGCTCCAGGGCGAGCAGGCCGGCCAGGAGCAGGGCCGCGCGCAGCACGAAGTACCCGGCGCCGATGACGCTCGAGTGGTGCAGGGTGGAGGCCTTGGCGAACGGCCACGCCGTGAGGATCACCGCGCCCAGGGCGATGACCACGCGCTGGTCGGCGGCCCAGGTGCTCCAGGTGGCCCGGTCCCTCCAGGCCTCGGGCGGGGCGGAAACGCTCCCGCGGGCCCACAGCCGTCCGGTGCCCGGGGCGGTCACCGGGATCTCGAACTCGCCCAGGCGGTTGAGGACGCTGACGGTCCCGCGGGCCGCTGCCGTGTGCTCCGGCAGCGCGGCCGGATCGACGGTGACCTTCACCCAGGCGCCAGCTGGATCGGACGCCTCGCTCTGGGTCACCTTGAACCAGCGCGAGGTGGTGGTGGCCTGGAAGACCCGGGCCAGTGGCGAGCCCACCAGCTTGACGGTCCGCGCGGGCGCGGGCTCGCCCGGGGGCGTCTCGGCGAGGTCGATCCGGTCGGGGACCGCCTTGAGCTGGGCCTCCTCCAGCGCGGCGGTGGCCGCCGCGGAGACCTCCTTGCTGTCGTCGTCGGTCAGCCGGCGCAGCAGGTCCAGTGCGCCCACCGCCCGCCCGTGATCCTCGTCCAGCAGGATCCGCCGCAGCTCACGGACACCGGCCAGCCGGTCGGCGGCCCTCTCCTGGCCGGCCCGGGAGACCAGCTCCGGCGGGAGCTCGGCCGCCACCAGACGCGCGGCCGGCGGCGCCCAGCCGATGACGAGCCTGCCCTGCAGGTCCACCCACTTCTGCGGGGTCTGGTGGCTGGTGGTGGCACGCACCCGGGCGTAGACGTACTCGTAGAGTTCGTCGACGTCCACCAGGCCGTCCCCGTCGGCGTCGGCCGCCCCGGTGCGCAGGCCCTCCACCAGCGCGCCGGTGAACACCGACGGCGTGCGCCGACTGGTCCGGGTCAACCGGTCGTCCTCGAAGGCGTACTCGGTGGCGCTGGAGGCGGTGATCACCACCCTGCCGCGCCCGTCCGGCGGCGCGCCGGGGCCGGTGATGGGAGGTGACAGGAACGAGGTCACCACGTCCACCGTGTCGTCCGCGCGGGCCCGCACGCCCCTGGAGAACGCGCCGCCGTAGCAGCAGTCCAGGAAGAGCGCGACACGGCGGGCGCGGCTGTCGAACATCTCGGCGTTGACGAAGTGCGCGGCCACGCCGGTCGCGGGCAGCCGGGTCGGCACGGTGTCCGAACCGGCGAAGTACAGGGCGCCGTCCGGCCCCTTGAGGCCGTGGCAGGAGAAGTGCAGCAGCAGGAAGTCGTCGGGCTTGCGGTCGGCGAAGAAGTCGGAGATCTCCCGCCGGATGACGTGGGACGGCTGGTTGTGGATCACCCGTACCTGGAACCGCCCGATCTGCGGGTCGCCGAGGACGGCCTGCAGGGCCTCGGCGTCGTGTGCGGGGGCGGCGAGTCTGCTCAACCCCTCGTGTTCGTAGAGGTCGTTGGCCACGATCAGGGCGTAGCGGTCGGCCACGCTGATCAGCCCGCCTGTCCGCTACCGGCCTGCTGGATGCCGGGCTGCTGGGCGGCTTCCAGGCCGTGTGCTTTCAGCCAGGCCTCGACCAGGCGCTGTTCGGTCTGGGCGCCGGCTCCACTGACGACCAGCCGGTCGCCGCCGAGGGTGATCTCCACGCTGTGGGCGCCCGGGTCCCGGGTCAGCCAGCCGCGGATCGTCTGGACCACCTGACGCAGGGTCTGCGGCGCCTGGGCGATGGTCACCAGCAGGCTGCCGACCTGGGCGACGTCCACCGCCCGGGTGCCGGGCGGGGCCTGGCCGGCGCTGACGGAGGTGACGTCCTGGACGTCGAGTTCGAGCAGTTCGCCGCGGAGTTGGCCGGTGGAGCGCTCCAGGCGCTCCATGTCGTCGTCCGCCGCCCGTAACCGAAGGTGGATCTGCACTGCCACTGGTTCGCCCCCTCACCTGTCCGGCCGGGTGGGCCGAACATGGATTCGTCCGTGCATCAAGGTACCGCCGAGGATAGGGCGTTGTTCGTCGTGAGGGAGGGGAAATCCGCTGCCTCGGCGGTGACTCGGGCGCCGGGGCGGGTCGGGTGAGTGGGTGGCCGGTGCGGTGGTTGGCGGGCGTCACAGACCGGGTGGGGAATCGCTGGCGGACCTGGGCTCAGCGGGCACTGGCCGCTCGGCCGGTCGCGCGAAGGAGCGGGAGCCCTCGTGCGGGTCGGATTCACCGGCTTGGGTGCCAGGGGCCGGGAGATGGCCGGGCGGCTGTTGGAGGCCGGACGCCGGGTGCGGGTGTGGAACCGCCCCCGGGCCGGTTTGCCAGTATGGGTTACAAGCTTGCCAGTTGAGGTTCCAAGGGGCACTCTGCAGGCACAGGTGATGACGCTCCGTCACATCGAAGTTGTGATGACTTGGAGCCTCTCCATGCCCGTTCGAGCCTCTCGCCCTGGCAGTGTCCCGGTTCCCCTGCCGGTGCCAGCTGCCTGCCACGACATGACAGCAGGCCGGGGTGTCCGTCTCGGCGCGGCCGATCCGAGCCCGGGCGGCCGTCAACGAGCCGTCCTCCCTGATGGCCCCTCCGGCTGGGCCGCGTACTGGCCAGCCACACGTACCGCACCCCGAAGGACCGACATGCCCGCAACGCTCAATACCCCCCTCTGCCTCTGCCGAGCCGCCTTGTAGCACTTCATGGACCGTACCGATGGACTGTAGCGCCGTCCCCACCACGCGCAGGTGGGCCGTCGCCACGCTGCGCTCCTGGCTGGCCGATCTGCCCGACAGCTACGCGGACACCGCCGCGCTGGTCGTATCCGAGCTGGTCACCAATGCTGTCACGCACGCCGCAGGCAGCGGACCGGTCACCGTTGATCTCTGGCTGACCCCGCGCGGGAACCTCGTCGTCCAAGTCGCCGACGGCTCCCCGACCCCGCCCATCCCGCGCCGGCCGTACGACGACGACACCCGCGGTCGCGGCCTAACGGTGATCGCCGCCGAGACCATCGCATGGGGATGGCGACCCGACGGGAAGGGCAAGTTCGTCTTCGCGACAATCGCGATGCCCGGCACACGGCCACCGGACATCCGGTGCCGTATCGAGGTGTCGACCGACATCTGAACGCACGGGCAGTATGCCGGCCCACCGTCAACCGTTCGTCACATGCGGCGGGTTGGGCTGGTACGGGCCTGGTGGTCGGTGACGCATGCGGCGCCTTGACAACCATCGGCCCGTCCACGGTCAACGCCGCGTGGCGCCGGTGCCCGGCCGGTAGTGCGGGAAGCACGGGATGCAGGCTCCCCGACCCTCGTCAGATCAGAGCGGTGGTCAGCGGGGTCCTGCGCGGGTGTGGATCTCCTGGTCGTAGCGGGCCGCCCGGCGCTGACCATCCGACAGCGCCTCACAGGTCGCCCTGCGGTGGAAGACCGACTCGCCTCGGGTGATGAACGGTGCAGGTGATCACGTTGGGTATCGGCGCGCGGTCGGCGCTCCCCCATGTGGTCCATGGTAGGGCCGTCAAAATTCCCGCGCGTCAGGGCCGGTAGAGGGCTGCCAGGCGTGGTAGGCGGCCTCGCAGCTCGTCGGGGTCGTCGAAGTTCCAGCCGCTCTCCAGGGCGGGGTAGCGGATCGTGCGGGTGTTGCTGGGGAGTTGCTCGCCGGTGGCCCGCAGGTGGGCGTGCCAGGCGATGCCGAGGGTCGCTTCGCACTCGAGGTCGAGGTGGCCGGCCGCGGCGGCGCGCACGGTGGGCAGGTCGGCGAGTGTGTCGGGGTCGGCGCAGGCCGCCTCGTGGGTGCTACGGCCCTGGGTGATCAGCCAGCCGCGGAAGTAGTCGAACCCGTCGTCGGAGCATCCGCCGTTGATCGTGTAGGCCGCGGCCCACAGCGGGGTCCGGTAGGAGTGCGCCATGAGGTCCCACAGGGTCTGCTGGGTGGCGACGATCTGTGCTCGGGGGCGGGTGGCGAGCAGGGTGGTGGCCCGTTGGGCGATGGCGTGGCCGTCGGTGGGGTCGTGAACCTGGCGGCGGGCGTCCTCGATCAGGTCCCAGAACTGTGCGCTGTCCATGGCGTCGCAGCCTGCCAGCCGGGTCCGACAACGGCCGGCCCCTGCCCCGGGTCGGGGGAAGGGGCCGGCGGCGGGCTTGGGTTGGGTTGGGTTGGGTTGGGTTGGGTTGGGCGGGGGGTTATTCGTGGGCGCCGTCGGTGGGGCTGGTGGCGCCGATGAGGACGGCGAGGTTGCCCATCGGGTGGCGGTTGTCGTGCAGGAGTTGGTGGGCGTCGCCGATCTCCTCGAAGTCGAAGGTCAGTGACAGGCAGGGGTCCACGATGCCGCGGTCGATGAGTGCGGTGACCTCGCGGGCCTGGCGGGCGTTGGCGGCGTGCGAGCCCTGCAGGCGCTTTTGCCGCATCCACAGGAAGCGCAGGTCCACGTCCCCGTTGTAGCCGGTGCTGCCGCCGCAGATGACCACCATGCCGGCGTTGTCGCACAGGTACATGGAGGTGGGGATGGTGTCGGCGCCGGAGTGTTCCAGGACGATGCGCGGGGCGCGGCGCTCGCCGAGGACCTCCCAGAAGCGGCGGCCGAAGGCGCGGGCGCCGGCCAGCCAGCGGCCCATCGCCTCCTGGTCGTTGGTGTGGGGCAGTCGTCCCCAGTGGTCGAAGTCGCGGCGGTTGATGTAGCCCTTCGCGCCCAGGCGCACGCACTCCTCGCCCCGCTCGGTGTTGGAGACCACGGCGATGGGGATGCCACCGGCCCAGCGGACCAGCTGGATGGCGATGCAGCCCAGTCCCCCGGCACCGCCCCAGATCAGCACCGGGTCGCCCGGGCGCACCGTGTGGGGGTCCCAGCCGAAGAGCTGGCGGTAGGCGGTGGCGGCGGTGACCATGTAGCAGGCGGCCTGGGCCCAGGACAGCCGGCGGGGCTTGGGGTGGCACTGGTACTCGTCCACGACGGCGAACTGCGCGAAGGAGCCGTAGTTCTCCTCGTAGCCCCACACGGTCTGTGTGGAGGAGGTGCACGGGTCGGCGCCGAGCCGGATGTCCTCGGCGCGTTCGTCCCACTGGTTGCCGAGGATGACCACCTCGTCGCCCGGTTTGAACGTGCGCACGTCCTCGCCGACCGCCCAGACCACGCCGGCGCCGTCCGAGCCGCCGATGTGGAAGGCCTCCTGGTCGCCGCGGCGCTGGCGGGCGGCGATGACGTCGACCGGGTGGCCGAGCGCGGCCCAGACGTTGTTGTAGTTGACGCCGGCGGCCATCATCTTGACCAGGACCTGGCCGCGGCCGGGCTCGGGGGTGTCGACCACCTCGGTCTGGAAGGCGTCGGCGGGGCGGCCGTAGCGCTCGGGGCGGATCACCGAGGCGTACATCAGCTTCGGGTACTCGCCCAGGGGCGGGGCGTCGCCGAGCTCGTACAGTTCCTTCGTCATCGCGCTTCTCCCTGCAGGTAGGCGAGGCAGCTGTGGTGGGTGGTGGCGGGCAGGGCGATCGTCCAGCCGGCCGGTGTCCGGGCGAAGGCGGGCCACAGGCTCGACTGGCCGGTGGCGTTGACCAGCACCAGGTGTGAGGCGCGGTCGTCTTGCTCGGTGGGGTCGAAGGGGCTGGACACGGTCAGTCCTTCCGGTCGAGTGCGGCAAGGGCGTGGGCGAGTGTCCGGCCGACCTGGGCGATGTGCTCGGGGCGGGTCATCTCGTAGTGGCCGCAGGTGAGTTGGTGGTTGTGCACGGCGCCGGTGAGGTGCTGTTGCCAGGCGGTGGCCAGCGGCTGGGCGGCGGTTGCGCGGGTGGGGGCGGGCAGGCCCTGGGGGATGGTGCCGTGGTCGGTGGCGGTGAAGAAGAGCAGGTCGCCGTCGAGGAGGGCCGGGGTGAAGCCGGGGCTGATCCGGAGGTTGTTGGCGAAGACCCGAGCCATCGCCCGCACGTCCTCGGGCCCCAGCGGCAGCGTGGAGCCGTCGCCGGTGAGGATCGCCTCCACCTGCCGCTGGGCTTCCTCGGCTGTGGGGACGGGGAGTTGGGCGAGGTGTGAGGGAAGCGGGCTGTCCATCATCGCCAGCAGTTCCACCTGCTCGCCCTGACGGCGCAGTTCGGTGGCCATCGCGTGCGCCACCATGCCGCCGTAGGAGCCGCCGAGCAGCCGGTAGGGGCCGTGTGGCTGGATGGCGCGCAGGTGGGCGAGGTAGTCGCGCACCATCTGGTCGGCGTGCTCGGCGGGCGTGTGGTGGCCGTCGAGTCCGTGGGCCTGGAGTCCGTAGACGGGCTGGTCGGGGCCGAGCCTGGGGAGCAGGGCGGTGTAGCACCAGGCGGTGCCGATGCTGGGGTGCACGCAGAACAGCGGGCGTTTGGTGCCTTCGGCGCGTAGTGCCAGCACGGGGGCCAGCGCGCCGTCGTGGTCCGTGGTGTCGGCGGTCAGGGCGGCGATGGTGGGGGTGGCGAGCAGGCGGGTGACGGGGATGTCGAGGACGCCGGCGGTGCGCAGTTGGCTGGTGAGCAGGACGGCGCGCATCGAGTCGCCGCCGAGGTCGAAGAAGTTGTCCCTGGTGCCGATCCCGGAGATGGCGAGGACCTGTTCCCAGTGGTCGGTGACCAGGCGTTCCAGGGTGGTGGTCGGTGGGGTGTAGGGGGCGGCGAGGTGGGGGCGCGGTGCCCGGGTCTGCAGGCGGGGCGGTTCGGTGGGGGCGGGTGCCTGGGTGGTGGGGGCCTGGGTGGTGTGGGGGGCGGGGATCCAGTGGCGGTGGCGGTCGAAGGGGTAGGGGGGCAGCGGTACCCGGCGGTTGTGGGTGTGGTCGCCGTTGAAGGTGGTCAGGTCGATGGGCAGCCCGGTGCTCCACAGTTGGGCGAGGGCTTCGCCGAGGACCTGGGTGTCGGGGCGCTCGGCCTTGGCGTGTCGCATGGTCGCCAGCGTGGTGGCGTCGGTGGCGGCCGGGGTGGTTCGGGCGAGGGCGGTCAGGACGGTGCCGGGGCCGACTTCCAGCAGCAGGGGTGTCCGGGTCTGGCACAGGGTGGTGATGCCGTCGGCGAAGCGGACGGTGTGGCGGGTGTGGGCGAGCCAGTGTCCGGTGTCGCGTGCCTGGGCGTCGGTGGTCCAGGTGCCGGTGACGTTGGTGATGTAGGGGATGCGCGGGGGGTGGAGGTCGACGGCCTCGAGGGCGGTGGCGAAGGTGTCCAGGACGGGGTCGAGCATCAGTGAGTGCGCGGCGGCGGGCATCCGCAGTCGGCGGTGGGTGATGTCGTTGGCGGTCAGTTTGGCTTCCAGGGCGGCGATCGCGCCGTCGGGTCCGGCGACCGTGCAGGCGGTGGGGCCGTTGACGGCGGCCAGTGACAGGTCGTCGGTGAGGTAGCCGGCCAGGTCCGCCTCGCCCAGGGCGACGCTGGTGGTGGCGCCGCCGGCGGCGATGATCAGGCGCAGGCGGGTGGCGACCAGGGGCAGCATCTGGTCCAGGGAGAGCACGCCGGCCAGGCACGCGGCGGTGTATTCGCCCAGGGAGTGTCCGATCAGGGCGGCGGGTCGCACGCCGTGTGCGATCAGGGTGCGGGCCAGCGCGTACTGGGTGGCGACCAGGGACAGGAACGCCTCGATGCTGCCGGGTTCGGTGTGCTGGAACAGGTCGGTGCGCAGGTCGCGGGCCAGGTGGGGGGTGAGGATGCGGGCGCAGTCGTCGATGGTCTCGCGGTAGAGGGGGATGTCGCGGTAGAGGCCGGCGCCCATGCCGACGTACTGGGTGCCGCCGCCGGGCAGGAGGAAGGCCACGGGTGCCGGTGTGCTGGTCGCGGTGTGGGTGGGCAGCGGGGCGTTCAGGAGGTGGGTGGCCTCGAGGGTGGTGGTGGCGACCACGGCGGTGCGGTGTGGCATCGGTGGGCGCTGGACGCGCAGGCTGTGGGCGATGTCGGCGAGGGCCTGGTGGGGGTGGGTGGTGAGGTGCTCGGCCAGGTCGGTGGCCGCTTGGCGCAGCGCGGTGGGGGTGCGGGCGGACAGCGGGAGGATCCTTGGGCGGTCCTGCGGTGCGGGCGGTGCGGGTGGGGTGGGGTGGTGGGGGGCTTCTTCGAGGATGACGTGGGCGTTGGTGCCGCCCACGCCGAACGCGCTCACCGCGGCCCGGCGTGGGCTGCCGGTGTGGGGCCAGGGGGTGAGGGTGGTGGGGACGTAGAAGGGGCTGGTGGTGAAGTCGATCAGTGGGTTGGGGTTCTCGAAGTGCAGGTTGGGTGGGATGGCCTGGTGTTCCAGGGCCAGGACCGCCTTGAGGAGGCCGGCCATGCCGGCGGCGGCGCCCAGGTGGCCGATGTTGGTCTTCACCGAGCCGAGCGCGCAGTACTGGCGGCGCGTGGTGGTGGTGCGGAACGCGGTGGTCAGGGCGGCTACTTCGATCGGGTCGCCGAGTCGGGTGCCGGTGCCGTGGGCCTCGACGTAGCCGATCGTGTCGGCGTCGATGCCGGCGGCCTGTTGGGCCCGCAGGATCACTTCGTGCTGGCCTTGGAGGCTGGGTGCGGTGAAGCCGACCTTGCGGCGGCCGTCGTTGTTGACGGCGCTGCCCTTGATGACGGCCCGGATGCGGTCGCCGTCGGCGAGGGCGTCTTCCAGGCGTTTGAGGACGACCACGCCCACGCCGTTGCCGTCCGCGGTGCCTTGGGCGTTCGCGTCGAAGGCGCGGATGCGGCCGTCCGGGGAGAAGGGGCCGTCGGGGGTGTGGTGGTAGCCCAGGGGGGCGGAGGTGTTGATGCTGGCGGCGGCGGTCAGTGCGATGTCGCAGTGGTAGGCGAGGAGTTCCTGGCAGGCGGTGTGCAGGGCGACCAGGGCGGTGGAGCAGGTGGTCTGGACGGTCAGGCTGGGTCCGGTCAGGCCGAGGTGGTAGGAGAGGCGGGTGGCGAGGGCGCCCAGGGAGTTGCTGATCGCGGCGTGGGTGGCGGCCACCGAGGAGGGGCGGTGGGCGAAGCGGGGGTGGACGTGGGCCGGGTAGTAGTGGCTGTCGTCCGCGCCCGCGTAGACGCCCACGATCGGTGCCTGGGGGTCCTCGGGGTCCTCGGCCGTGGTGGCGTGGCCGGCGTCCTCGAGGGCGTGGTAGGCGCATTCGAGGAGCAGGCGCTGTTGTGGGTCGAGGAGTTCGGCGTCGGCCGGGCTGAGGTTGAAGAACGCGGCGTCGAACTCCTCGATGCCCTCGACGGTCGAGATCCGCCGTACCAGCGAGGGGTCCTCCAGGTCCGCCGGGTCGCCGCCGGCGGCCAGGAACTCCTGGTCGCTGATGGGTCGGCTCGCGTCGCGGCCGGTGGCGAGCAGGTCCCAGAACTCGGTGGCGTCGGTGGCGCCGGGCAGGCGGGCGGCCAGGCCGATGACGGCGATGTCGTAGGCCTGGTCGCCGTCGTCGGCGCCGGGACCGCTGGCGGTGGCGTCAGACATGGTGGGTGGTCCCTTCGGTGTCCGGGCGGCGCGAGGGGCGGGGGCGGCGCGGTGTGGCGCGCCCTTGGGGGCGGCGGGCGGCGGGCGGTGGTGTGGTGGCGCCCGGCTGGGGGGTGGGTGGCTGGGTGGGGGCCAGGTGGGTGGCGAGGGAGTGGATGGTGGGGTGGGCGAACAGGTCCACCACGGTCAGGTCGCTGCCCAGGCGTTCGTTGAGCAGGGTGTGGGCGCGCAGCAGGAGCAGGGAGCTGCCGCCGAGGTCGAAGAAGTTGTCGCCGGGTTCGACGTGTTTGCCCAGGACCTCGCTCCAGATCGCGGTCAGCTGCTGTTCCAGTTCGTGGCGGCGCTGTGGGGCGGCCTGGCCGTTCGCGGGGGTGGTGTCGGTGTGGGGGGTGCCGGCGGTGCGCAGGGTCCAGTGGTGGCCGGCGCCGATCTGTTGGGCGCTGTGGGTGGCGGCGTGGGTCAGGGCGGTGAGGTCGGTGTCGTCGGCCAGGGCGAGGCGGGCGGTGAGGCGGTGCAGGGGGCGGGCGGGGGCCAGCACGTGGCTGCCCACCCAGGTGGCGGCGCGGTCGGCGCCGATCAGCAGGTGGGCCTGGGGCAGGGCGAGGGCCGCGCGCAGGCTGCGCAGTCCGCCGGTCAGGTCCACGGTGCGGTAGCCGCGGGCTTCGGTGAGGGCGGTCAGGGTGTGGGTGCGGCTCATGCCGAGGGCGTCGAAGCGGCTGAAGGCCAGGCTGTGGGCGTCGGTGTTCGTGGTGTGGCGGTGGTGGGTGGCCAGGGCGTCGAGGAAGGCGTTGGCGGCGGCGTAGGCGCTGCTGAGGGCGCCGCCGAAGAATCCGTTGACGGAGGAGAGGGCGATGAACGCGGCACCTGGCTGTTCGGCGGCCAGGCGGGCGAGGATCCAGCCGCCGGTGACCTTGGCGGCCAGGGCGTGGCGCCACTGGTCCAGGTCGTACTCCAGGGCGGGTTTCTGTTCGAAGTGGCCGGCCAGGTGGAAGATCGCGGCGAGCGGGCGGCCCCAGTCCTGGCCGGCTTGGGTGATGGCGGCGTGGACCTGGTGCTGGTCGGTGACGTCGGTGGCGGTGTAGCGCACCGTGCCCTTCTCGCGCAGGGTGCGCAGGGCGGCCAGGCGTTGGCCGAGGTCGGAGCCGGTGGCGATGTGTGCGGGCCAGTCGGCTTCGGGGGGCAGGGGGGTGCGGCCGAGGAGCAGCAGGTGGGTGTGGGGGTGGGTGAGCAGGTGGTCGGCGATCTCGCGGGCGAGGGCGCCCAGGCCGCCGCTGATGACGTGGAATCCGCCCGGGGTGCCGGGCAGGTGGGCGGGGGCGGGCGGCAGCGGCCCGGGCAGGGGGGCCAGGCGGCGTACCCAGCGTTGCCCTGCGCGGTAGGCGACGTCGGGGTCGGTGGTGGGGGTGTGGATTTCGGCGAGCAGCGCTTCGGTGTCGGGGGTGTCGAGGTCGATGTGGCGGCCGGTCAGCCAGGGCAGTTCGGCTCGCAGGCTCTTGAGCAGGGCGCCGGCGGTGGCGTGCGTGTAGGTGGGCTGTTCGCCGTCCTGGAGGGCGAAGGCGCCCTGGGTGACCAGGTGGATGGCGATGGGTGTGGGGTCCTCGCGGTGCGCGGCCAGGGCTTTGGTCAGGCACAACAGGGCTTCGGCGCCGGCCTGTTGGGCCTTGTGGAGGGTGGTGGGGCTGTCCGGCAGGTGGGGGGTGGTCAGGTGCAGGACGGCCTGGGGGGTGCGGTCGTCGGCGGCGAGCTGGTCCAGCAGGGTGGACCAGTCCTCGACGGCGTCGGGGCGCAGTTGGTAGGTGGCGGCGTCGTGGCGGTGGGGGTGGTCGTCGAAGGAGACCACGGTGCACAGTCGGCCCGCTGCCCGCAGGTGCTCGGCCAGTTGGTCGGCCTGGGTGTCCGGGGTGGGGGTGAGCAGCAGGACGGGGCCGGTGGGGCGGGTGGTGGTGGGGGTGAGGTGGGCGCGTTGCCAGACGGGGTGCAGGAACCAGTCGGGCACGGTGGTCGCGCCGCCCAGCAGGTGTTGGACGCGGTGGATCGTCTGGTCGTACTGGCCGGCTTCGAAGCGGCGGCGGAGCAGGGTGCGTTGGATCTTGCCGATCTCGGTCTTGGGGATGTCGTCGGCGGTGACGGGGATGAGGTGGGCGGGGCTGATGCCGCTCTCGCGGGTGATCTTGGCGCGTAGTTCGGCCAGGGCGGTGGCCTCGTCGTGGCCGGGGGTGAGGTGGACGAACAGGGCGAGCTCGTCCGTGCTGGCGGCGGGGTCGGTGCGCACGGCGCAGGCGGCGGTGAAGGAGCGTTCGACGAAGGGGAGTTCCTCGGCGATGGCCTCGATCTCGTGGCTGTAGTGGTTGACGCCGTTGATGATGATGACGTCTTTGGCGCGGCCGGTCAGATACAGTTCCCCGTCGCGCAGGTAGGCGAGGTCGCCGGTCTCGAACCAGCCCTCGGTGGTGAAGGCCTCGGCGTTCTGTTCGGGGTTGTCGTGGTAGCCGCGGGTCACCGTGGTGCCGCGGACCTGGAGGCGGCCGGGGGTGCCTTCGTCGACGATGTGGTCGTTGTCGTCGACGACGCGCATCGCGAAGCCGGGGTAGGGGCGGCCGCAGCTGACCACGGCGCCTTCGTCCGGGGCGGGGGTGGCGGGCAGTTCGGCGTCCGTGACGACCGAGGAGGTCTCGGACATGCCCCAGCCGGGGTGCATCGCGCTCTGCGGCAGTCCGTGGGGGGCCAGCAGGGTCAGGAAGCGGCGGGCGGTGGTGGGGACGACGACCTCGCCGGCGTTGGTGAGCAGCCGCAGTCGTGACAGGTCCCAGGTGCGCTCGGTCATGCGGTGGGCGTGTTCGGCGACCAGGCCGAAGGCGAAGTTGGGGGCCCAGCTGACGGTGACGGCGTGCTGGTGGGCCAGGTCGAGCCAGCGCAGCGGGTCGGCGAGCACCCAGGCGGTGGGGGCGTGGATCTGGCGGCAGGTGAGGTAGACGTCGCGCAGGTGGAACATGACCACGCCGGTGACGTGGTCCAGGGGGATCCAGTTCAGCGTCGTCTCGGTGTGGGTGAGGGCGTTGACGGCGGCGGTGGCGGCGCAGCGGGTCACGATGTTGCGGTGGCTCAGGCGTACCGCCTTGGGCAGGCCGGTGCTGCCGGAGGTCAGCAGCATCAGCACGGTGTCCTCGCCGCGGGCGGGGTGGATGTGGGGGTCGGGTTCGGCGGTGCGCAGTTCCTGCACGGTGGCCAGGCGCGGCTGCGGGTCGCCCGCGTCCTGGGGGGCCAGGAGCTGGGCGAGGGCGTCCTGGTGGTCGGGTGTGGTGATCACCCAGGGGTGGTGGAGCATCCGGTGGACGCCCGCCAGTTTGGCGCGGGCGGCGGAGGGGGTGTGGTAGGAGGTGGGCACGGTCAGGGGGACGGCGACGAAGCCGCCCAGCACGCAGCCCCACAGGGCGGCCAGGAAGTCCCGGTTGTCGTCGCACTGCAGGATGACCGCGTCCCCGGGCTCGAGGCCGCGCTGGCGTAGGCCGCCGAGCACGTGGTGGGCCTGGGTGAGCAGGCTCGCGTAGCTGTCGCGGACCGTGGTGCCGTCGGTGAGGACGTGCACCACCTCGGCCTGCGGTCCGCTGTGGGCGGCCCTGCGCAGCACCTCGGCCAGGACGTGCACGTCCGGTTCGGGCAGGTGGGGGCCCGCGCTGAGCGAGGCCGGGGCGCGGCCCGCCCGCGCCGGTGGCGTGGTGGGGGGCAGCTCGGCGGCGGTGGGGTGGGCGGTGCTGGTGGTGAACGCCAGCGGGGCGATCTCGGGGGTGTCCACCTCCAGGGTGACGTGGGCGGACAGGACGCCGGGCAGCTGGGCGAGGTGGTGTTGCCAGGTGTCGGCCAGCTGTTCGTCGATCAGTGGCAGCCGGCGCAGCGCGGCCTCGTCGACGGCGCCTTGCGGGGTGCGTGGCAGGTCCGTGACGGCGACAACGCGGTGGCCGGCGAGGGCCTGGGTGGCGCCGCGCAGGGCGCCGGCGTGGGTGGGGACGGCCACCACGACGCTTTGGCCGCCGGTGGCAGGTGCCAGGTGCGCGCCGTCGCGGATGCCGTCGTGGGCGAGCAGGTGGTCGAGCACGGGGGGCGCGGTGTTCCAGGTGGTGCTCGGGTCCTCCGGCCGCGGCGCGGTGGACAGGTCGGCCAGGTCGGCCGGGTCGGCCAGGTCGGCCAGGCGGTGGGTGGGGTCGGCGGCGATCGCGTCCAGCAGGGCCTGCCACAGCTGGCCGAGGCGTGCGACGGCGGCCGGTTCGAACAGTTCGGCGCGGTAGTCGATCCGTACCTCGATGCCGCCGGGGGTGCCATCGGCGCCGTGGCGTTCGACGGCGTTGACGAACAGGTCGAACTTCGCGGTCGCGGTGTGCCCCACCTCGAGGGGCAACGCCTCCTGGCCCAGGCGCAGTTCGGCGTTCGCGTTGTTCTGCAGGGCGAGCATCACCTGGAACAGCGGGTGGCGGCCGGCCACGCGCGGCGGGTTCAGCTCGGCGACCAGCTGCTCGAAGGGCAGGTACTGGTGGTCGTAGGCGGCCAGGTCCACCGCCTTGACGCGGTCCAGCAGTTCCTCGAAGCGCGGGTTGCCGCCGGTGTCCAGGCGCAGCACCAGGGTGTTGGCGAAGTGGCCGATGAGCTCGTCCAGTGCGCTCATCGGGCGGGCGGCGACGGGGGTGCCGATGGGGATGTCGGTGCCGGCGCCGGCGAGCGTGAGCAGGGCCGCCAGCGCGCCGTGCAGGACCATGAACAAGCTGGCCTCGCACTCACGGGCCAGGCGCAGCAACGCGTGGTGCAGGTCCGCCTCCAGCGTCATGGTGTGCTGGCCGCCCGGGCCGCTGGCGGCGCTGTCGGGGGTGTGGGGGGTGTGGCCGGTGGGGAGCGGGATCTGCTGGGGCAGGTCGTGCAGGGTCTGCTTCCAGAAGTCGAGTTGGCGCCGGGTCAGTTCGGTGAGGTTCTCGCGCTGCCACAGGGCGTAGTCGGCGTACTGGACGGGCAGTGGTGGCCAGGTGGGGGCGTGGCCGGCCAGGCGGGCGGCGTAGGCGGTGGACAGGTCGTGTGCCAGGGGGCGCAGTGACCAGCCGTCACCGGCGATGTGGTGCAGCACGATCACCAGCACCTGCTCACCCACGGTGCTGCCGTAGAGGGCGGCCCACAGGGGGGCGTCGCCTCGCAGGTCGAAGCGGTGGTGGGCGGCGGCGGCGACGTGGCGGGCGATCTCGGTGCTCGGGCAGTCGATGACCCGCAGTTCGGGGTGGAGTGTGCCCGGGGCGGCGATGTCCTGGTACGGGGTGGCGTCCAGGACGGTCAGGCGGGTGCGCAGGATCTCGTGCCGGTCGGTGAGGTCGGCGAGGGCGGCGCGCAGCGCGGCGGTGTCCAGCGCGTGGTGGGGGCGCAGGACCAGCGGCATGTTGTAGGTGGGGGTGGTGCCTTCCAGCTGCTCCAGGAACCACAGGCTGGCCTGGGTCGCGGAGAGCGGGATGCGGGCGGGGCGGGGCAGCGCGAGCAGCGGCGGCAGGGCGGCGGGCGCGTGGGTGAGGCGCTCGGCGAGGGCGGCGGGGGTGGGGTGGGCGTACAGGTCGCGGATGGACAGTTCCACGCCGAGTTCGGCGCGCACCAAGGTGGCCAGGCGTGCCGCGGTCAGCGAATGCCCGCCCAGGGCGAGGAAGTTGTCCTCGGGGCCGGTCTGTGGCAGGCCCAGCGCCTGGGCGAACAGCGTGCACAGGGCGCGCTGTCGGGGGGTGTGGGGCTGTGTGCCGCCGGCGGGGTTCTGGGGGGCGGGCAGGGCCGAGCGGTCCAGTTTGCCGTTGACGGTGGTCGGCAGCCGCTCCAGGGTGACGAAGACGCCCGGCACCATCGCGGCGGGCAGCAGCCGCTCCAGATGCGCCCGCCACGCCTGGGGCCCACCGCCCCGGCCGGCCCCGGCGTCAGCGTCGGGGGCGGCATCGGTGTGGGGGTGGGGGACGACGTAGGCGGCCAGGTACGGGTGACCGGGGCGGTCCTCGCGCAGCAGCACCACCGCCGCGCCGACGCCCGGGTGGGCGAGCAGGGCCGCCTCGATCCCGGCCGGCTCGATCCGAACCCCCCGCAGCTTGATCTGCGCGTCCGCGCGCCCGACGAACTCCAGCTCGCCGCCGGGCAGTCGACGCACCAGGTCGCCGGTGCGGTACATCCGCTCACCGGGTGCGCCGAACGGGTCGGCGACGAACCGCTGGGCGGTCAGGGCTTCCTGGTTCAGGTAGCCGTCCGCGAGCTGGTCCCCGGCCAGGTAGAGCTCGCCCACCACACCCGGCGCCACCGGGCGCAGCGCCGCGTCCAGCACGTGGGTGCGGGTGTTCCACACCGGGCGGCCGATCGGGACGGTCGGTGTGGTGTCCGCCGGCGAGTACTGCCAGGCGGTCACGTCCACGGCGGCCTCGGTGGGCCCGTACAGGTTGTGGACGTCGGCGCCGGTGATCTGGGCGGCGCGGGCGGCCAGTTCGGTGGGCAGTGCCTCGCCGCTGCAGATGATCCGGCGCAGTCGCGTGTCCTGCCAGCGCTTCGGGTCCTCGAGGCAGGCCTGGAGCACGGCGGGCACGAAGTGGGCGGTGGTGACCCGTTCCCGGCGGATCAGCGTGGCCAGGTAGGCCGGGTCCTGGTGCCCGCCCGGGCGGGCGGCGACCAGTGTCGCGCCGCTGATCAACGGCAGCAGCAGCTCCCACACGGACACGTCGAACCCGCACGGGGTCTTGTGCAGGATCGTCTCGCCCACCTCGATCCCGTAGGCCTGACGCATCCACAGCAGCCGGTTGCAGATCGCGGCGTGCGAGACGACCACGCCCTTGGGCCGGCCGGTGGTGCCGGAGGTGTGGATGACGTACGCCGCGTCACCGGGGCGCGCCCGGCCGCCGGACAGCTCGCCGTCGGTGGGGTCGGTGTCGGCCAGGTGCCGCAGTTCGGCGCCGCGGTCCTCCAGCACCAGCGTGGTGAGGTCCGGGTGGGCGTGCGTGACGGCGCCCTGGCCCGCGTGGTCGGTGAGCACGACCACGGGCTCGGTGTCCGCCAGTACCGCCGCCAGCCGGCCCACCGGGTGGTCGAGGTCCAACGGCACGTATGCCGCACCGCACTTGAGGACCGCCACCATCGCCACCACCCACTGCGCCGAGCGCGGCAGGGCGATCGCCACCGTGCGCCGCGGGCCCGCGCCGCGCGCCGCGAGCAACCGGGCCAGCCGGTTGGCCCGCCGGTTCAGCTCCTCGAAGTCGAGCGTGGCCTCGGCCGTGCGCACCGCCTCCACGTGCGGGGTGCGCGCCACCTGCGCCTCGATCAGGTCGGCGAGCGTGCACGCGGGCACCGGGTGCGCGGTGGCGTGCTGCTCCTCCAGCAGGGCGGCCTCGGCGGGGAGCAGCAGGTCGAAGCGGCCGATCGGGGCGGTGGGGTGGGCGGTCAGCTGATCGAGCAGGCGCGTCAGGCGGGCCAGGTGGTCGGGGAGTTCCGCGGCCCCCGGCTGCGCGAGCACCGGCGCCAGGTCCCGGCACAGGTCCTCGTGCCCGTAGCGCGGGGCCGCGAACCGCTCGCGCACCCGCGCCACGACGTCCTCGAAGGTCAGCGCCGGATCCAGCCACAGCGTCAACGCCGGCGCGCCGACCGTGACATCACCGCCCTGGGTGTGGCGGTGCAGATAGACGGCCACCGCCGCCATCACGTGGTCGAACCCGTGTCGCGCCATGTCCTCGTCCACCCTGTGTCCTTCCAGAGGTCGCCGTCCGGCGGAAGCCGAAGCAAAACAATACCTTCGCGAAGGAATAATTCTAGGGTGATCCACGTCACACGGATCGGGGTGGGTGGAGTGGCCGCACCCGGGCGACGGGCCCAGCCCGCGCCTTGGACCGCCGGTCGTAAACTGGCCTGCGGGGAGCGCGGGTTGACGATCCCGGTGCTCGGCGTCGATGGACGGGCGGAGGATCGAATGCGGCTGCGCGATGTCAGGTTCACCCCCGCGGACGTCGAGGTCTACCTGCGCCTGCGGTGCGACCCGGCGATGATGGCCGAGCTCGGCGGTCCGCTGCCGCGCGCGGGCATCGCCGCCAAGGTCGAGCGTGATGCGCGCGACGCGGCGGCCGACCGCGCGTGGATCAAGATGATCATCCCGGACGAGACCCGCCCCGAGGTGGTGGCGGGCACGGTCGTCCTGTGGACCCACGAGAACGAGAACGAGGACACGGACACGGGCGGCGGCGCGGGTCACGGGGCCGGCGCGGGCGGGGCCGGGCCGTTCAGCGAGATCGGCTGGATGGTGCTGCCCGCCTTCCAGGGCCGCCATCTGGCCACACTGGCCGCCGGCACGCTGCTCGACCTCGCCCGCGCCGACGGCCGCTGGGGCCCGGTGCACGCCTACCCCGCGGTGACCAACGGCCCCTCCAACGGGATCCGCCGCGCGCTCGGCTTCACCTGCCACGAGACCCTCACGGTGCCCTTCGCCGGCCGGGCGCTGCGCGCCAACCACTGGAGCATCGACCTGAGGTGACCCGCCGCCGGTGACGGCAGCGGCAGCCGGCACCTGGCGGGGCGCGCGCCGGGAACACGCGCTCGGCAGGCCCGCCCGGGGACACCCGCGGCCGGCACCGGCACGGCCGGGGAACACACCGCCCCCGGTGTCCTCGATCCGGCCGGCACCGCCGCACGCCCACCGAGGCGGCGCGCCAGGGCGGTTGCGCGGCATCGGATATCGTCGACGCCATGACGGCCGCCATCGCCCACAGCACCGACGACGTCACGGTGGGAACGCTGCTGCGCGGCTGGCGGGAGCGCCGACGCATCAGCCAGCTCGAACTGGCCCTCAAGGCCGACAGTTCGGCCCGGCACATCAGCTTCATCGAGACCGGGCGCGCCAAGCCCAGCCAGGCCATGGTGCTGCGGCTGGCCGAGCACCTCAAGGTCCCGGTACGCGAGCGCAACACCCTGCTACTCGCGGCGGGTTACGCACCCGCCTTCCGGCAGACCCCGCTGGGGGACCCGGCGATGCGCGCGCTGCGCACCACGCTGGAGAGCCTGCTGGCGGCCCACGAGCCCAATCCCGCCCTGGTCATGGACGCCGGCTACGACATCGTCAGCGCCAACCGCGGGATCCAGCTGCTGCTGGGCGAGGTACCCGGGCACCTGCTGCGGCCCACGATGAACGCCATGCGGCTCACCCTGCACCCCCAGGGCCTGGCACCGCGCATCCGCAACCTGGCCCAGTGGCGCGGTCACCTGCTGGAACGGATCCAGGACCAGCTCACGATGCGCCCCCTGCCCGCGCTGCGCGCGCTGTACGAGGAGGTCGCGGCCTACCCGATGCCCGACAGCACCCCGGGCGGCGCCGGCTGCGGGCGCCCACGGCCGGACCAGGCACCGACCGCGGCCGAGGCGTACCGCTACGCGTTGCCGCTCAGGATCGAGGTGAACGGGCAGGTGCTGTCCTTCCTCTCGACGGCGACCACCTTCAACACCCCGATGGACGTGACCGTCTGCGAGCTGGCGATCGAGACGTTCCTGCCCGCCGACGCGCAGACCGCCCGGGCCCTTCAGACCCTCGCACGAACCTGAACGCGACGCGAACGCGGGCGTGGGCGTGGCTGGTTGAAGGGCCCGGGGTGCCGGGGTGTCAGGCCCCGGGGACGCGGTCCAGGAAGCCGGCGACGCGGCGGATGCGGCCGTCCTCGGCCAGGGTGACCACGTCGAAGCCGGCGGCGGGCGCCGAGCCGTCCGCCCTGCTGGTCAGGTCCCAGGTGAAGCGCAGCAGGTCGTGGTGGCCATCGGGGGTGCCGGTGAGCGTGAACTCCAAGCCCTGGAACTGCTGCTGGGCACCGCTGATCACGGCGACGAGGCCCTCGTGCCCCGCCACCTCGGCCAGCGGGTCGGTGTAGGTGGCGTCCTCGGTGAAGGCGGCGACCACGGCCTTCACCCGGTCCGTGTGCGTCTGGGCGTTCCAGGCGGCGAAGTAGCGCTGGACGGCGATCTCGTAGCGGGACAAGGCGGGTTCCTCTCGTCGTCTCCGGTGCGTTCTCGTGGCGTGTGGACGGTGCGTCCACACGCCCGCCCGTGCTGCGCGAGGAGCGGGGGCGCACGCGGCACGGCCCTTCGAGCCGCAGACCCGCGCACCCCGCGCCGGCCTGCGACACTCGACGATGCCGCACCCGCGACAGCAACGTCGATGACCAGCGAGGTAATCGCCCAGGCCCCCACGACGAGCTCCGCCCACCACCCCGGGAACACCCGAGACCGCCCAGCGCCGCCCAGCGCCGACCGGGACCGACCGAGGCCGGGTCAGCGCCGACCGGGACCGACCGGGGCCGACCGGGGCCGGGTCAGCCGGTGAAGGTCAGCCGGTGAAGGCGGCCAGGCCGTTGGGGGTGCCCAGGCCCGTCGGGCCGTCGTAGCCCTTGCCGGCGGTGCAGAGGTAGGCCGGCGTGCAGGTCGCGGTGGCACCGCTGGTCACGTCGTTGAGAGCGCCGGGACGCGCGTACGGGTCGGCGGCCGGATAGGCGGCGGTGGGGGTACCGGCGTCCGCGTAGACACCCACGATGATCGGGGCGGCGACACTCGTGCCGCCGTACACGTTCCACCCGGAGCCGCCGAACGTCTGGTAGACCGCGACCCCGGTGGCCGGATCGGCGACCGCCGCGACATCGGCGACGGTACGCCCCGCACAACCGGTGTCCTTCTGCCAGCCGGGCTTGGCGTCGATGGTCGAACAGCCGGACCCGGCACCGTCGGCGGCATCCGTGGACCACGCCTTCTCACTCCAACCACGCCCACCGACAGCCTTCTTGAGAGCGGTACCGCCGACCGCGGTGACATAACGCGAAGCCGCCGGGTACTCGACACCGAAACCGGCGTCACCGGAGCTGGCGGTGATCGCGACACCCGGGTGGTTGTAGTACCTCTCGTCGAACGTGGTGTCCTCGGCGGACTCGGGACCGCCGTAGCTGTTGGAGACGAACTTCGCCCCCGACTTGACCGCCTCGTTCACCGAACTGCCCAGGTTGTCCGTGCTGGCGCTGTCCGCCTCGACCAGCAGGATGTGCGCCTTCGGCGCGATCGCCGAGACCATGTCGAGATCGAGGGAGATCTCCCCCGCCCAGCCCGGGTTGTCGGCGGGCAACGCGCTGCTGCTGCCACTCTGGCCGACCTTGGTGAAACAACCGTCGGCGCTGGTACAGGCCGGCAGGCCGAACTGCGAGCGGTAGACGGCCAGATCGGACTCGGCACTGGGATCGTTGTAGGCGTCCACGATCGCCACCGTCTGGCCCGCGCCGCCATCCGCGGGCAACTTGTAGGCACTGCGCAGGTCGCTGGGGCCATAACCGGCGGGTGCCGCACCTCGGGCGACACCGAGCGGACTGACGTGCTCGACGGTGTTGGTCACCCGCAGCGCGTTACAGACCATGGTGTCCCCGGGAGCCGGTGTGCCACAGGAGTTGACCCACGTGGTCCCGGCCGCGACCGGCGCCTGAACACCGTCCTCGCTCGCGTTGGCCTGCCCGATGAGCAGCGGCGTCACGGTCGCCGCCAGCACGGTGGTGGCGGCCGCGATGGCTATCTTGGTGGACCTGCGCTTGATCCGGCGGTGCTGGGTCATGGTCGTTCTCCCACGGGCGGCTGGGGACAGGGCAGTTGGACGGCGGCCCGCCGCCCCCCGGCGCGCGGGCCGCCGAGCACGAACCTACGGCCTGCCACCAGCCCGACGGGCCGGACAGGCCACAACTTCAAGATCCCCTAAGGAACACCTCACACCCCGCTTCACCCGGAAGCCGAGGGGTGCGCCAGGAGTTGCTCCAGCACCGCCAGCACAGACCGCACCCGCGGTCGCTCCAGCGGTGGTGGAGCAGCCCCCGAGCGGAGCCGGCGGCTCAACGGTGGTGGAGCAGGCCACACCCGGAGCCGGATCAGCGGTGGTGGAGCAGCCCGCGGACAGTGCCGGATCAGCGGTGGTGGAGCAGCCCGCGGACGAAGGCGGCCTGACCGGCGTGCTGGAGATCGTCCGAGATGACGCTGACCAGCCGCACCCCCATCGTCACCGGCGGGCTCCACCTCTCGTCGACGATCCGCGCGAGGTCGGCGACGCGCAACCGGCGCAGGAAACCCAAGGTCGCCTCGTGGACCGCGTCGTGGTAGCCCGTCAAAAGCTCGGCCGGCGCGCGCACGGCGGCGACCTGCCTGGCGCCGTGCCCGTAGCCGGTGGCGTGGGCGGCGAAGGGCAACGCGAAGCGCTCCGCCCAGCCCTTCGCGGTCCAGACCTGCTCGCCGCCGGCCAGGTCCGCCACGTGATCGTCCTGGACCCGGGTCAGGTGCCACACCAGCCAGGCGATGGTGTTGGCCCTGGCATCCACCCGCGCGGCCAGCTCCTCCACGCTCAGGCCGTCGACCGCCTCATGGACGCTCTCCCGGATCCGGCCGAAGGCGTCGGCCAGCAGATCGGCGGCACTGTTCACACGGAGCTCCTCACGAACGGGCGAAACGCACGGGCGCAACGCACGCGCGGAACGCACGGGACGGCGGGGGCCGGCGGGACCGGCGGTTCAGTGCGCGGTGGCGGACCGTTCCAGGACCAGGACGGGGATCTGCCGTTCGGTCTTCCTCTGGTACTCCGCGTAGTCGGGGAACGCCTCGACCGCGCGCGCCCACCACAGCTCCTTCTCCTCCCCCGTCACCTCCCGGGCCGTCATGTCCCGGCGCACCGGCCCGTCCTGGAGCTCGACACGCGGATCTGCGAGCACGTTGTGGTACCAGACCGGGTGGGTGGGGGCACCGCCGAGGGAGGCGATGACGGCGTAGGTGCCCTCGTGCTCCACCCGCATGAGCGGAGTCTTGCGGATCTTGCCGGTCTTCGCGCCCAGGGTGGTGAGCAGGACGACCGGCAGGCCCCGCATGGTCGTTCCCTCCTTGCCACCGGACGACTCGTACAGTTCGACCTGGTCACGCACCCACTGCTGCGGGCTGGGCTCGTACTCACCGTTCAAAGGCATGCCGTTCCCGTCCTGTCCTGCTCGTCGAGGTCCTGCTGGGCCAATCGCTCCAACGTCAACCACCGCACCTGGTTCCACTGCTCCGGCCGCTTCGACCGGGCCGGGCTACCGGGTGGCCGCCCGCACGTCGGTGGACTTGAGGAACGCCAGGCGGTGGTTGAAGCGGATCGGGTAGTAGGTGTCCTTGCCCACCACCAGGGTGCGATCATTCGGCGCGTCCCCGTTGATGTTCTGGTCGTAGAAGTAGTCGGCCGGCTCGGGGGTGTCATCGACGGCGAGATACGCCTGCCCGGCCGACACGGTCGCCCGCAGGGCCACCACCGGCAACGGTGTGATGGCCGGATAGGGGGCGTAGGCGGCGGCCTCGGGATAGGCGCGGCCGTACACCGGGATCGTGGCCAGGCCCGGGCGCGGGGTCAACACCGTCGTGGGAGCCACCTCACCGGCGCCAGCCAGCACACCGGCGGCAGCGAAGACACCGGTGGCGGCCGACAGCGGCGAGCCGGTGGTGCGCCCGTCGCTGCGCGCCGCCGAGCCGTTCGGGTTGGCGAACCAACACTTCTGACCGTCGTACCAGATCGCCGTCCAGTCACCCTGCTGGTCGGCGACGACGTAACGGGCACCGGTGACGGCCTTGTCACTCCAGTCGTCGGCGGCGGTCGTGGCGTTGTTGATCAGCGGGGCGTCCGGGGCGGGCCGGGTACGCAGGTAGACGAAGTTCTCGGGACGGGAGGCCACCTCGCTGACGGGAGGTTCGTTACCGGCATCGAAGGGCGGGGCGATGGTCACGGTGTCACCGGGCCGCGGCGGCGTGCCGGTGCCGGCGCCCAACGGGGCGTGCAGCAACTCCAGGTAGTGGGCCCAGTCCCAGAAGGTACCGGGATCCCAGTGCATGCCGGCCACGGCGTCCTGGGTCGGGCCGGGAACATCGTCGTGCCCGATGATGTGCTGGCGGTCCAGCGGGATGGCGAACCGGCCGGCGAGGTAACGCACCAGCGCCGCCGAGGACTCGTACAGCTGCTCGGAGTACCAGGTCGGGCGATCGGTGGGCAGGGCGAAACCCTCGTGCTCGATACCGACGCTGTGCATGTTGATGGTCTTGTTACCGGCGTGCCAGGCGATGTCCTGGGTGTGCACCAGCTGGGTGACGTGACCGTCGCCGGCACGCACCAGGTAGTGCGCGGTGGCCTGCTCGTGCGGGTCCTGGAAGGAGGCGATCGCACCCGCGTAATCACTCTCGGTGTCATGGATGACCAGGTAACGGATCCGCTGGCCGTCCTCGGGACGATGAGCCGGGTTGTAGTTGCCGTAGGACGTCGGGTCGTCGGGATCGGTCAGCGCATACGCGGCAGGGATGAAGTCACAGCCCAGATCGGCCGGACACTCGGGGACCTCGCCCGACGACGACACGAGCGGGGACGGCTCGGGCAAGGCGAGACCCGCCACCTTGGGCAGGGTCAGCCACTGCCCCTCCCCGGTCCTCCGCGAGACACCCGCACGCAAGGTGGCATAGACACGATCAGCGAAGAGGCGACCAGCCACCCCACCAGCCCCACCAGCCCCACCCGCCTGGCCAGCCGCACCCGCCCCACCAGCCCCACCAGCCGCACCCGCCCCACCAGCCCCACCAGCCGCACCGGCCGCACCGGCCTGGCCGAAACGGGCGACGGCCGCGTACCAGCGAGCGGGGTCGCCGGCGCCCGCCGCACCGCTCTGACGCTGGTAGGAGGCCAGCAGAGCCGCGCCGCCACGGATGTTCTGCTCACTGTCGACGCGCAGTTGGGCGGCCGGACGGTGGATCAGGTCCGCGGCGGCCTGGAGGGTGTGCAAGGCCGGGGAGTCGACGACCCGCGGCCGGGAAACAGCCGCGTGAGCGGGGTGGGCGGGGTGGGGCCGGTCCTCACCGCGCGGCCCGCCCGCCAGGTCACCGGCGGCGCCCTGCCCGTCGGCGTGGCGGGCGGCGTTCTCGGCGGCGACGTCGACCTGGGTCAGTCCCAGCACACCGTAGTTGCCGGTGGTACTGGGCGCGCCCTGGTGGGACTCCCAGCGGGTCTCCTGGTAGGCCAGGGCCAGCAGCAGGCCGCGCGGGACGCCGAACTCGTCAGCGGCCGCCGCGAACTGGCGTTGCAGGACCCGCGCGCTGGCCGGGACGCCGCGCGCGGTGGTGCCCTCGTCAGGCCGGGCCCGCGCGGCGGGCACGGCCAACGCGCTCACGCAGACGGTCGCGCAGGCCGTGGCCAGGGCGAGCAGACCAGCCCCCGACGGCCGCCCCCGCCGGGCCGACGACCACCCCCACCGGTCCGGCGGCCGCACCCGGCGGTCCGCCGGGGGGTGCGGGGCGGCCGGGCCGCAGGGTGCGGCGGGTGCCGGTGACGGGGCCGGGCGGGAGGTGTCGGCAGCGGGGATCAGGGCCATTCCACGGTTGTAACGTGTCTGACGACAGATCACCTGGCGTGACACTCACCCGATCGGGGCGCGCGCCCCCGGCCACCACCCCGACGCGCGGCGGGCACCCGACGTCGATCGGCCCGGCCCGGGGGGGGGGGGGGGGGGGGGGGGGGGGGGGGGGGGGGGGGGGGGGGGGGGGGGGGGGGGGGGAGGGGGGCCCCCCCCCAAAAAAAA
>NZ_JBVHLF010000070.1:0-7683 GCF_055559155.1 Kitasatospora sp. NPDC024654 | reverse complement strand
CCGTCTTCGCGCCCCCCCTTGTTTCTTGCCCTTGTGTGGGGGATCCGCTTGGGCCCCCCCCCCCCCCCCCCCCCCCCCCCCCCCCCCACGACCGCCGGCCCCGGCCCTCACCCACGCAGAGCAAGGAGGCGCGCAGTGGCCCCAGCCGATGTCACCGCCGATCACCCACACGCCCCACGCAGCGACGCCGAGCTATGGCTCCTCCTGGGCACCGGACTGAGCGGCCGGCGGATCTTCGGCGAGCTGACCGCCGCCTTCGACCAGGCCTTCGGCCGCCGCTACACCGTGGTGGGCACCGAAGAGCTCCTGCTGGGCGTGCAGGGCGGCCGCCTGACCCTGCACGACCTCACCGGACGTCCACTGAACGCGCCGAAAGTCGCCTACGCCCGGCTCTCCAGCCCACGGGTGAGCACCGACCGGGAGATCACCGTGCTGCGCCACCTACGCGCCATGGGCACCGACCTGCTCAACCCCGTCGAAGCGGTACTGGCCTGCGTGAACAAGTTCTGGCAGCTGCAACAACTCGCCGTCGCCGGGCTGCCCGTCCCCGACACCCGCAGCTACGCCGACGCACCCCTGGGCGAGGTCCTGCGCGCCGGCGTCCCCGAACCCTGCGTCGTCAAAGCCGTCCGCGGCCAACGCGGCCAACAGGTCTTCCTCGCCCCCGACGCCGCCCTCCTCCACGCCATCCACGGCAACCTGCGCCCCGACACCCCCTACCTGTTCCAGCGGTACGTGGCGTACTCACACGGCCGCGACCTGCGCGTGGTGGTCGTCGACGGCCAGGCGGTGGCCGCGCAGGTCCGCACCGCCCACAACGGCGACATGCGCTCCAACCTCGCCCAAGGCGGCACCGCCGACCTCTGCCTGGGCCGCTACCCGGCCGGCGAAACACTGGCCGTCCAGGCCGCCAAGGCCCTCGGACTGGGCGTGGCCGGCATCGACCTCCTGTTCGAACAGGACGGGAGCTTCACGATCTGCGAGGTCAACGTCAACGTCGGCTGGCGTGAACGAATGACCGAGGTCACTCCCGCCATCGTGACCGCCTGCCAGACCCGCCTCGACGCACACACCTGAAGCCCGCCCCCAGCCGGCTGCCGGACCGGCACCCCACCAAGGCCCCGAAAACACCACCCCGACCACCAGAGCCGAGGACGGGGCCACCCCCCGGCCACCAGATCCGGGCGGCGGCGGTGCCCCGGCCGCCGACCCGGCGCGCGTCACGGGATCACCCCCGTGGAGCCGCTTTCACGAGGTCGGGTTCCGGCTCGACTCCCGTGGGCCGCACACGGTGAGTGCCGACCGGCCGCGCACCACCGGTGCCGGCCACGGTCCGCCCCGGCACGCCCCACCCCGAACCGCCGGCCCTGTCCCCAGGCGTTCAGCTCGCCATGGTCCCCGGCGTTCGGCTCACCATGGCCCCCAGGTCTTCAGCTCGCCCTGGCCCCAGGCGTTCAGCTCACCATGGCCCCAGGCGTTCAGCTCACCATGGCCCCAGGCGTTCAGCTCACCATGGCCCCAGGCGTTCAGCTCGCCCTGGCCCCAGGCGTTCAGCTCACCATGGCCCCAGGCGTTCAGCTCGCCATGGTCCCAGGCGTTCGGCTCACCATGGCCCCAGGTCTTCAGCTCGCCGTGGCCGCGCGCGCCACCACCCGCAGGTACCGTTCGATCGCCAGATGCTGCAGCACCGCCGCCACCGGCCGACCGAGCCGCGCGTACCAGGCCGCCAGCCGTGAGAACGCGGTCACCTCGAACCACACCTCGCCACCGGCGTCCATGCTCACCACGAAGGACTCCTCGCCGCACTCCGGGTGCCCGGGCAGCGTGCCGTACGCGAAACCGACCCGGTCGGGCTCCTCGACGGCCCACACCACCCGGCACGGAATCACCAGCCGGGGCAGCCGCAGCCCGGGCAGGCCGATCCGCAGCAGCACGGTGACGCCGGCCGCGATCCGCGCGGGCGGCGGGTAGAGCGCGAAGCCCGAGCCCAACTGGGTTCCCCAGCCGAGCACGTACGCGCCGGCGCGCTCCAGCACCGCGGGCCCGTGGCCGAGGTGGATCCGGCGGCGGAGCCAGAGGTAGCCCGGCGGCAGCGCGGCCGACCGGGTGGCGCCGACCTCCGGGTAGCTGGGCACGGCGGCACAGGCGGCGAGGTAACGGCGGCGCAGGGCGTTCGATGGCATCCGACAGTTGTACGGCCGCTGGTGGGGCCTCACCAAACGCGGGCCATCTGACCGAGCGTCACCAGCCACGGAAGGTGGGCCAGCACCCGGCTCCGGGCGGCGTTCGTCCACGACCCCGGGCGGGATCGGAACCCACGACGACGTTCGAACCGTCCAGGTGTTCCGGCGGCACCACGTCCACCGCCGGCCCCGTCCGCTCCAGCGGCACGGTGATCAAGGGCCTCTCGGGTCAGGGTGCCTCCGGGGTCAGCGGCCGAGCTCCTCCACGCCGCGGAACAGGACAGCACCAGCGCCGTCGCGCCTCGCCTGCGCCGGGCGGCGGCGGGCACACGACGACGAACCGCCTCGGCACGCCGGTGGCCGTGAGCGCGGCGGCGAGGCACTCGGCGGCGAGGTCCGCGAACGGCGGCGGTGACCCAGGGGCCGACTGCCAGCCGGTGCGGGCGCGCCGCCCACAACAGCCGGCCGCCCACAACAGCCGGCCGGCCAGAACGCGGACGGGCATGGCCAGGCCCTGGCCCGCGGGCCGACCGCGGTGGTACCCGCTGCGGCACGGCGGACGACAACGGCCGTGCCGGAAAGAACCGGCCATGGGGCAGGTCACCGACAGCTCCGGTCATGGGGCAGGTCGCCGGCGGCCGGGACCTCGTCACCCGATCCTCCCGGCCCGGCCCGGCCCACCCCACCTGCACCACCACGCGCACCCCGCCCCCCTTCACCGCGGCGGCCACCAATTCGCGAAGCCACCCGCCCTCACCAGGTGCCACGCTGCCGAAGCCGGTGAACACCGGTGCCGAACGGGCCTGGAGGAAGCCGACCAGTTCGGCCGCCGCCTGCCAGCCCCGCCGTCGAGCGGGCCACCACCAGCCCACCGCCTCGACCCGAAACCGCCGCCCCACCGGGCACGGCACCACCAACGCACCAAAGACCGTGAACGGCCAGGCCCAGGCACCCAACCGGCGCCGACGCCACCTGGACGGGCAAGCCCAAGCGGCCACCCAACCGGGTCGCGACACCCGCCAGGAGCACCCCCGGGAGCACCGCCTGACCAGCAGCCAGATCGCCCTTGAACCCCAGCTGACCCCAGCTGACCCCACTCCCCGGTTGGCCTCGGTTGGCTCCAGGTCGTCGACGCCCTGAGCGCCGGGCGCGGCCAAGCGCCTGCTGGCGAAGACAGGCGCGAGACACGAGCCGGGAACCGGCACACCCAACGCCCCGCCGCCCGGCCGAACACCGACGGGCCGGACGACGGTGAGCAGCAGGCCGGCTCCGCCCGCCACGGCCCGCACCACCCCCACGGCGAGTCCGTCCACGAACACCGGCTTCACCGCCCGGGCCTCCCGGCGAGAACGCCGCCCGGCCCCTGGAACGCGATGAGTTCCCGCCAGTCTCCCGGCGCAGGCCGCTGCTCCACAGCACACGCCTCGACCAGCACCGCGAAGAGGCCGGTGCGCGGCCACGGCAACCCGGTGCCCCGGCCGCCGGCGGGCGCCGGTGTCGCCCCGCGAACGGCGCGACATCCCCTCCCCCTCGCCGGCCGCAGCTCCCCCGGGCCGGCGCCAAGGGAACAGCGCGCCCGAGCGGGATCCGTCACACACCCCCCACGACGGCCACCCGCCCAGAGGGGCTTACGGGGCGGCGGCGCGCGCCTGGTCGCCCGCCTCGGCGCTCTCCTCCCCCGACGCCTCACCATCATCATCCGCCCCGGCCCCGGCCCCGGCCCCGGCCCCGGCCCCGGCGGCGGCCGCGGCGGCCTCCCGTGCCTCGCGCAGGTCACGACGCAGCAGAACCACCCAGCCCGCCGGGACGAGCGCGGCGAACAGCCACCACTGGATCGCGTAGGGCAGGTGGACACCCTTACCGACGACCGCGTCATCGCTGGTGTCCGTGTTGCTCGGGCTCGGCACGTGCTGGGCCTCCTCGGAGGCCGGCGGGGTCGGGCTGGTCGCGGTCAGCTCCAGGTAACCGGCCACCACCGGCACCGACAGCCGCTGCGCCTGCTGAGCACTGTTGATCAACATGTACTGCCGGTCCGGCAGGCCACCACGGTCACGGATCCCGGTGCTCTTGGACGTCTCGTCCGGACGCAGCCGGCCGGTCACCGTCACCTGCCCGGCGGGAGCGGGCGGTACCTGCGGATAGACCGTGGCGTCCGCCCCGGAAGCGACCCACCCACGGTTGACCAGGACAACATCACCGGTCGTGGTGACCAGCGGGGTGATCACGTAGTAGCCGATGTTGTCACCGGAAGCGTCGGTGCGCTGGCGGACCACGAACTCGTGCGCCGCATCGTAGTGACCGGTGGCCGTGACCGTCCGGTACGTCTGCGAGGTCGGGACACTGCCACCAGGATGAGAAAGGGCCTCCATGGCCACCGGTGGGGAAGCCAGAGCCGCGGCGATGCTCGCGTTCTGCCGGTTGGACTGCTCGTAGCGGTGGTACTGCCACTGGCCCAGCCAGATCAGAGCGGGGATGATCGCGAAGAAGACGAGGGTCAAGATCACCCACCGCCTCGTCAAGAGGATACGAAGCACCACACGACGGTATCCCCCCTTCACCTTCCCCCCGCGCACCGGCCCCCGCCCCGACCACACGGCAGCCACCAGAGCAACAGTGAACAGCCACCCGGCGACCCCACCCACCAGCACAGAACAGACCACGACCACCCCCCACGAACGAACACCAGACCACCCCGCGAACCGCACCCCCCACCCCCGCTGCTCCCGGTAGACGCCCCCACGCACCCCCAACAGGCGGCGCCAGGCGGGCACCAAACGAAGCGCTCTCACAGGCGCGCTCCCACGGGCACCGGGCGAACAGCCGGGCGAACACCAAGCAGGCGACGAACAGGCGGTGGACACTCCCAGCAAGCGACGCTGAACGCCCCCGCGAGCAGCAAACAGCGCAGACCCGGCACCGGACCCTCCCGGCAGGCCCACCCCGGACGGTCCCCCCGGGCCGCGGGCACTGCCAGACGGGCACCGGGCGACTACGGGCAAACACAGCAGCAGAGATCCCGCGAGCACCAAGCGGGGCACTCCCGCACACACGCTCCCACGGGCACCGAGCAGGCGACGGGCGGGCACCGAGCGGGTCGGGACGGGGCGGCCCACACTTGGATGGGCAAGGGCCCGCAACCCGCTCCGGGCCACCCCGCAGCGCTGACGGCCGCCCGCCCGACCACAGGGGCCGGCACGGGCGTCCGGGACAGGACCTCCCATGCGGCTTCGTGAACTGCCCACACGCTGGACCACCGGCGCCTACGTCCTGCACACCGGGTGGGAGAAGTGGCACGGCGACCAAGCCACCGCCCAGGCCGTGCACGCCATGGCCACCACCGCCTACCCCTGGCTGACCCGGCTCTCCCCCCAACGGTTCCTGCGCCTCCTGGCCACCACCGAGATCACCACCGGCACCCTCCTCCTCGCCCCCTTCATCCCGGCCCCCATCGCCGGCGCCGCCCTGACCGGCTTCTCCAGCGGCCTGCTGGGCCTCTACGCCCGCACCCCCGGGCTACGCCAACCCGGCAGCATATGGCCCACCCCACAAGGCCTACCGATCAGCAAAGACATCTGGATGCTCGGCATCGGCCTGGGCCTCCTCACCGAAGCCTGCCCACGACGCGACGACCACCTCACCACCCTGACGCACTGCCCCCACAGCAGACCCACCTGACAACCACCACCCCCAGGCCAGACACCCCCCGACCATCATCGCCCCCTCACCCCACCAACACCCAAGCACCCAACACCACCAACGACACCACCACCAGCACCACCGAGCGCCTCACCGGCAAACCCGGCCACCACACCACCCACCACCCACCACCCAGCACCCAGCACCCAGCACCCAGCACCCAGCACAGGCAACGCCCACCACCCCCACCGAACCGCCACCAAAGGCCACCGCACGAGGGGATCGCCAGGATCAAGCCGATGCCAGACACCGGCCGGCATCCTCGATGTATCCGGGCGGGTGGTCACCGAGCTGGGGTCATGCCCGGGATCGGTGACCGCTCCGCCCCCACCCCACCGAGCAGCCGCCCGGCCGCGGACGCCCACAGGTTGGCGAGCTCCCCACCTCAAGGCCCCACAAGGCGTGGCCCACGCCCAGCGAGCCACGCACACCCACCCCCCAGCCCGCCCACCGAGCAGCCACCCGGCCGCGGACGCTCACAGGTTGGTGAGCTTCTCACCCTTGAGGTCCTGCAGGGTGTGGTCCACACACACCGCCAGGATCACCAGCAGGACCGCGTCCTGCTGGGCCATCACGTCGACCGCGTACGCGTCACGCAGGCTGAACCAGCGCCGGGAGATGTGCGCCAACGTGGTGCCCTCGTGCCGGATGTCGAACTCGCGGTCGAAGAGGTTGCCCACTATCCGCAACCGCCGCCCGTCATACAGACGGACCTTGAAACGGTCACCGAACAACGTGAACGCCCGCTTGCTGATCTTCGCCGCGAGCCGACCATCCTGCTTGATCAACAGCGTGTGGTGGAAAGTGAAGGCCTTCTTGACGATGCTGGCGACATGCTCGCCACGGGTGTCCACCAGGGCGAAGGTATTGCGCAACCGCAGGAACTTCCGGTTGACCTTGAAAAGCTTCTCCCGGTGCTCGGTCTCGATCCACGCCTCCTCATGAAAGGCGAACATACGATCGCGTACCAGGTAACGCATCAGGCCCCCATCAGATCAAGTTCCAGTACCGCCAGGTCAGCGGCCCGGCATCGCCCAGAGCGTAGTGCCGAACACACCCCCACCGGATACCGGGGGGGCACGGCACGCCAAGGAAGACCCCTGACCCGCGGACACCACAGGACACAGCACAAGAGACGTGACCGACAGCGACCACGGTTCCACACTGAGCTGCCCCGAGTTTCGTGGAGTCCGCGATCGTGTGATCAAGCGGTCTGCGGGACTGGCTCCAGGCTCGCCCGGTAGGCCCGCTCGTACTCGTCGGGCGGGACGTAGCCGAGGGCGGAGTGGAGTCATTCACCGTTGGCACCTATCCGCCCACCATCGACGGCTGGTGGTACCTGGCCACGGTCATCGACCTGGCGACCCGCGAGGTGATCGGCTACGCGATGGCCGACCACCACCGCGCCGAACCGGTCACCGACACCCTGCGGACGGCTGCCGGTCGCGCCGGCCTGCAGCGCGGCCGCATCATGCACACCGACCGCGGAAGCGAGTATACGAGCAGTGAATTCCGCCGGGAGATAAGGAAGTTGAATCTGAGACAGAGCATGGACAGAACCGGCATATGTTACGATACCGCCGCAGCCGAGAGCTTCTTTGGCTTACTGAAGGCGGAGATCAGTACCACCGTCTGGGAGAGCCGCGAAGCGGCCCGTGCCGACGTATTCCGCTTCATCGAGGTCGAGTACAACCGCACCAGGCTCCGGATGAAGTTCCACCCTGCGGTTGGACACTGTCCGTTTACGCCGCCAAGGCGTGACCTTGCTGGTGTCGCTGTCGGATCTCGAGTGGGGTGAGGTAGC
>NZ_JBVHLF010000069.1:0-41173 GCF_055559155.1 Kitasatospora sp. NPDC024654 | reverse complement strand
CCCCCCCCCCCCCCCCCCCCCCCCCCCCCCCCCCCCCCCCCCCCCCCCCCCCCCCCCCCCCCCCCCCCCCCCCCCCCCCCCCCCCCCCCCCGCCGCGGTGCGGGTGTCGCCGTCAGCAGGGGCCGTTGTCAGTCCAGACGCCCCAGGAGCCGCTCTGGCTCGGGTTGTCGTTGGTGGTCCACCACTTGTTGGTGTAGAGGTGGCCCTGCCAGGAGACCTGGGTGCCGGGCGTGGCGTAGACCGCGGTGGCGGACCAGCTCGGCGCGGTGCAGGTGCCGGCCGGGGCGGTCGGGGTCGCGGTGCTGGTCGGCAGACCGGTCGGGGTCGAGGTCGGCGAGGCCGGGGTGGTCGGCGAAGCGGCCGGCGGGGCCGGGCAGTTGGCCGCCGAGCCGTTGGTGGCGTCCACCATCCTGTCGAACAGCGCGGTCTGCGTGCCCAGGTCGTACAGCGAGAAGGCGAACGAGCCGCCGAGCCCGTTGCAGTGCAGGTAGTCGGCCTTGGCCTGGATCGACTGGGCGTCCTCACCGGACCAGAAGTTGGTCCCGTCGTAGAAGTACGCGGCCTGCGCCACCGGGTCCCAGTAGGTGTCGGCCGGGTTGTCGACCGTGCCGTTCAGCTCCTTGTACATCCGGATCCCGTTGACGTTCCCGGACATCGCGGCACCGGTGGCCGGGCCGGTCGCGCCCTGGAAGAGCCCGTTGTCCCCGCCGGCCGGCACGCCCGTCCAGCCGCGGTAGTAGAACGGCACCCCCATGTTGATCTTGTTGGCCGGGAACCCGCCCCTGATCCCGTACCGCGGGTCGCCCACCGTCCAGGCCTTGATCGCCTCGTCGATCGAGTACTTGGCGTCGCCGGGCGCCACCGGGGTCATCGGGTCGTTCGGGTCCGAGTACAGCGCGGCCTGGTGGTTGGTCGGGCCGGCGGCGTCCCAGGCGCCGTGCATGTCGTAGGTCATCACGTCCAGGAACGTGAGGTACTGGCCGATCTTGTCGGTCTCGTAGTTCTGGATCTTGTCCTGACCGGCGCCGACCGCCGCGGAGAGCGCGTAGGTCCTGCCGTCGGCCTTGCCCTGGGCGTCCAGCTCGGAACGGAGTTCGGCCAGCAGCGCGGTGTAGTTCTGCTTGTCGGCCGGCGAGGCGTGGTTGCCGGTGTGGCCGCCGCCGCCCGGGTACTCCCAGTCGATGTCGAAGCCGTCGAAGATGCCGGCCGCCGAGCCCGGGCCGCCGTAGCCGGCGTCGGCCGGCAGGTTGCCCTTGACGAACATGTCGATGCAGGAGGAGGCGAAGGCCTTCCGTGAGGCGTCGGTGGCCGCCACGTCCGAGAAGTACTTCGAGTAGGTCCAACCACCGATCGACAGCAGGATCTTGAGGTTGGGGTTCTTCGCCTTCAGCTCTTTGAGCTGGTTGAAGTTGCCCGCGATCGGCTGGTTCCAGGTGTCGGCGACGCCGCTGACACTGGTGCTCGCGTCGTAGGACTTCTCGTAGTCGGCGAAGGCGTCGGCCGCGCCGTCGCCCGCGTTCGGGTTGCTGTCGTCCTGCGAGGCGGCCTTGGTGGCCTCGAAGCACTTCCCGCTGGTCGGGTCGATGTTCTCGAAGTCGTAGATCAGGTAGTCCAGTTTGCCGGCCTCGCCGGTGTCCTGGATGGTCTTCGGGTAGAACGCGTTGCCGTAGACCGACCACTGGTCGAAGTAGGCGACCTTGAGGCCGCCGCCGGTCGCCGCCGCGCCGGTGGTGTTCCCGGCGGTGGCGTTGCCCGTGGCCGTGGCCGCGACGGCGGCCTGCGCGGAGCTGCCGGCGGTCAGCGCGAGACCGGCGCCGAGCAGCAGCGGGACCGTGCTGCCGAGGGCGAGCGCGACCAGCCCCTTCGGGCGGCGGCGCCGGGCCGGCCCGGTGGCGGGATCCGGTGGGAGGGTGCGAGAGAGCATCGTTGCGTCTCCTGACGGTGGGGGACTGTCGGGCCCGGGGGTCGGTCGGGCGGGGTGGGGCCGCCCAGCCATGGGCATGACAGGGAAGAAGCGTGCACGGTCCTACGGGCGGACCGGCGGAGGGAACGCCTGGGCAGGTGCCAGCGACCACGGATCACTGACGCCGGCTCAGGGACTCCCTGCGCCTGGGAGATTAAAATGGACTAGACCAACCCGCGCGGTCAAGAGCTGATCTCCGGATTGGGGCCGTCCCCGGACCGGCCCCACCCGCCCCGGGTCCGTCCTGAGATGTAGCCGGGGCGCATCCCGCGGCCCACGCCCGCGCTCGCCGCGCCGCTGCGCGAGGTCGGCGCGATACTGGAGGCCCGGGCCGTGCACACCGGGCGCAGCGCCTTCAACCACCTGCTGGCGCTGGCCGCCACCCGCGGCATCCCACGCTCCCGGGTGGACGAGGTGGACGAGGTGGTCGATCTGGTCGGGCAGCGCGAGGTCGCCCGCAGGCGGGCCGGCGGCTTCTCGCTCGGCATGGGCCAGCGGCTCGGCATCGCCTTCGCGCTGCTCGGCGACCCGGCCACGCTGATTCTGGACGAGCCGGTGAACGGGCTCGACCCGGAGGGCATCCGGTGGATCCGCAACCTGCTCAAGTCGCTCGCCGGCGAGGGCCGGACGGTCCTGGTCTCGTCGCACCTGATGAGCGAGATGGCCCTCACCGCCGAGCACCTGATCGTGATCGGCCGCGGCCGGCTGATCGCGGACACCTCGGTCGCCGAGTTCACCCGCAGCGCCTCCCGCGGCAGCGTGCTGGTCCGCACCCCGGACTCGATCCGGCTGGCCGAACTGCTGTGCGCGCTGCCCGAGGTGACCGTCAGTGAGGACCCGGCCGATGCCCGGATCCTCACCGTGGACGGCGCGGACAACGAGCGGATCGGCCGACTGGCCGCCGAACACGGCCCGGTGCTCCTTGAGTTGACCCCGCAGCAGGCCTCGCCGGAGGAGGCCTTCATGGAACTCACCCGGGACGCCGTCGAGTACGAGGCCTCGGTCACCCCGTCCGCGAAGGTCGAGGAGGCCGCCGCATGAGCACCGCCACCGTCTCCCCCCGCCACTCCGTCGACATCGCCGGCGGCAAGGTGACGCTCCCCCGGGTGATCACCAGCGAGCGGATCAAGTTCCGTACGCCGCGTTCGAGTTGGATCACGCTGCTGGCCGCCCCGCTGGCCACTGTCGGCTTCGGGCTGCTGATCTGCTACGTCACGGTCAACCGCTGGGACCACATGCGGCCCGACGAGCGGGCCTTCTTCAGCCCCGCCGACCAGAGCCTGCGCGGCTACTACCTCGCGCAGCTCGCGGTCGGCGTGCTCGGCGTGCTGGTGGTCACCGGCGAGTACTCGACCGGCATGATCCGTGCCTCGCTCTCCGCGGTGCCCAAGCGGCTGCCGGTGCTCTGGGCCAAGGCCATCGTGTTCGGCGTGGTGACCTGGGTGGTCACCACGGTCTCGGTGGTGGTCGCGTTCCTGACTGGCCAGGCCGTGCTCGCGAGCAAGCACCTGGACACCAGCTTCTCCGCCCCCCGGCGTGCCCCAGGTGGTCTTCGGCACCGCGCTCTACCTCACCGCGATCGGCCTGCTCGCGGTCGGCATCGGCACCCTGGTCCGGAACACCGCGGGCGGCATCGCCACCGTCTTCGGCCTGCTGCTGGTGCTGCCGGTGCTGGCCGAGGCGCTGCCCAGCTCCTGGGGCGACGCGATCAGCCCGTACCTGCCCAGCCACGCCGGCGAGTCACTGGCCACCCTGCACCAGGGGGCGCACACCCTGGCGCCGTGGACCGGTTACGGCGTGCTCTGCGGCTACGTCGCGGTGGCGCTGGTCGGCGCCGCCGTGGTGCTCAAGCGGCGGGACGCCTGACGGCCCCGCCCCGATGGACGGCCGCGCGCGGAACGCGGCAGGACGGAGAATGGCCCGGTGACCACAGCCGACCTCCCCCCAGCAGCCCTCGGGCGACGGTTCCCGGCCGTCGCCCGAGGGCTCGCCGGTCTGCGCGTCCGCGTGCTCACCGAGCGCTACCCGACCACCGTGGACCTGGGCTTCGCCCTGGTCGTGCTGACGCTGACCGCCGCACCGCACGGCCACTACCTGAACGGGCACCCGCTCCTCTGGGCGTTGCAGGCCGCCCTGGTGCTCCCGCTGACCTTCCGCCGCCGGGCCCCGCTCGCGGTCTTCGCGGCGACCGCGGCGGTCGCCCTGCTGCAGTGGCTGACCAGCCCGGTGATGCCGGCCGACATCACGGTGCTGCTCGCGCTCTACACCGTCGCCGCGCACTGCCGCTGGCGGCACACACTGGCCGCCTACGCGGTGGCCGAGCTGGGCGTGGTGCTGGCGGTGAACCGCTGGTTCCCGTACCAGCTCAACCCCGACCCGGTGGAGAGCTGGCTCAAGGCCGTCTTCATGCTCTCCGGCGCCACCACCGCGGCCGCCGTGCTGGGCCTGAACATCCGTGCCCGCCGGGCCCAGCTGGTCGCGCTGCGCGAGCGGGCCCGCGAGCTGGAGCGGCAGCGCGACCAGCAGGCGGCGCTCGCGGTGGCCGAGGAGCGCTCGCGGATCGGCCGGGAGATGCACGACATCGTCACCCACAACCTGTCCGTGATGGTCGCGCTGGCCGACGGCGCGGTCTACGCCAATCCGCACGCCCCGGAGAAGGCCACCGCCGCGATGCGGCAGAGCGCCGAGACCGGGCGTCAGGCGCTCACCGACATGCGGCGCTTCCTCGGCGTGCTGCGCGCCGACGAGCCGGACGCCGCGCGCCACCCGCAGCCCGGCCTCGGGCAGCTGACCGCGCTGGCCGCCCAGGTGCGGGCCGCCGGGCTGCCCACCGAGCTGCACCTCGACGGCGACTACGGCACGATCTCGCCGGGCGCCCAGCTGACCGCCTACCGGCTGGTCCAGGAGTCGCTCACCAACACGCTCAAGCACACCGCGCCGGGCGCCCGCGCGGTGGTCCGGGTGACCTGCTCGGCGGAGGCCGTCCAGCTGGAGGTGCGGGACGACGGACGGGCGCTCGGCGGGGGTGCGGCGCAGGCCGCCAACGATGCGGGCGTATCGTGCCGGTGCGGCGGTGGGGGTGGCCGCGCTCCGTCCGGCGCCGGTCACGGCCTGGCCGGCATGCGCGAGCGGGTTGCCGCGTACGGTGGGGAGCTGTCCGCCGGCCCGCTGCCCGGCGGCGGCTGGCGGGTCACCGCGACCCTCGATCTCCGTCCGCAGCCTCAGGAGGTTCCACCGTCATGACCATCCGCGTCCTGCTGGTCGACGACCAGCCGCTGCTCCGGGTGGCCTTCACCCTGGTGCTGGACTCGCAGCCGGACCTGGAGGTGGCCGGCGAGGCCGAGGACGGCGCGGAGGCGGTCCGGCTGGCCACCCGGCTGCGGCCCGACGTGGTCCTGATGGACGTCCGGATGCCCGGCCTGGACGGCATCGAGGCCACCCGGCAGATCGTCGAGCAGTGCCCGGACACCCGGGTGCTGATCCTGACCACCTTCGACCTGGACGAGTACGCCTTCGCCGGGCTGCGCGCCGGGGCCTCCGGCTTCCTGCTGAAGAACGCCCAGCCCGACGAGCTGCTCAGCGCGATCCGCTCGGTGGCGGCCGGCGACGCCGTGGTCGCCCCCCGGATCACCCGCCGGCTGCTGGACACCTTCGCCTCCCAGCTCCCCGCGGACGGCGCCGGTCCGACCCGCAGCGAGCAGGCCGTCGAGGCGCTCACCACCCGCGAACGCTCCGTCCTGGTCCAGGTCGCCCGCGGCCTCTCCAACGCCGAGGTGGCCGCCGAGCTCTACCTCGCCGAGGCGACGGTCAAGACCCACGTGAGCCGCATCCTGCTCAAGCTGGGCCTGCGCGACCGCGTCCAGGCCGTCGTCTACGCCTACGAGAACCACCTGGTCAGACCGGCCTGAGGCGCTGCCTCACAGCTGGTCGATGGCGGTGAGGTCGATGTCGACCGGGAACGGGACGTCGGTCTTCAGCCGGTCGCGCTGGAGGGCGACGGGGACGTAGCTCCGGGTGTTCGGCTCCAGCTCGAAGAGGTAGACGACGGGACGGCGGCCGGTCTCCTGCTCGACCCGCCAGAAGTACGGGATCCCGGCCTGGGCGTACTTGCGCGGCTTGACCTCCCGGTCCCGGACGGCGGAGTCGGGCGAGACCACCTCGACCACGAGACGCGCGTCCGCCGCCAGGTAGCCGGTCTCGTGCGCGTCCGCGCTGACGGCGGAGGCGCGCACGACGGTGAGGTCCGGCTCGGGGCGGTCCCGGTCCCCGAGGACGAGGGTCATCTCGCGCACCACGCGGAGACCCACGGGCGCCGTCCTTCGAAGGCCGAACAGCAGCAACTCGACCGCCAGGGCGTGGAAGTACCTCTGCGGACTCACGAAAACCAGGCTCCCGTCGAGCAACTCCGTGTGCGGCGGGAGGTCGGGCATGCGGTCGAGATCGTCAGCGGTGAACCCGTCCACCGGCGGAATCAGCCAGTCGGGTACGGCAGTCATGGTTCCTCCCATGGGCACGATCGTCGCCGACATGGTCAGGGTATCGGGAACGAAATCGGCGCGGGCCACTCCAAGGAGTGACCCGCGCCGGCGTGCTGTCCCGCGTCACATGCTCAGGTACACCGCGCTGCCGATGCCCGCGACCATGCAGTAGATCGCGAAGGGGGTGAGGCTGCGGTTCTCGAAGTACTTGGTGAGGAAGCGGACCGAGACGTAACCCGCGAGGAAGGCGGCCAGCGAGCCGGCCAGCATCGGGCCGCGGATGGCGGCGTTCTCGGGGGCGAGCAGTTCGGGGGCCTTGAGCACCGAGGCGGCCAGGATCACCGGGGTGGCCAGCAGGAAGGCGAAGCGGGCGGAGTCCTCGTGGTTGAGGCCGCGCAGGATGCCGGTGCTCATGGTGACGCCGGAGCGGCTGATGCCGGGAAGCAGGGCGAGGATCTGGGCGCCGCCGATCCACATGCCCTGGCGGAAGGTCAGCTTGGTGATCCGGCGGTCCGACTCGATGGCCGGGTCGACGCCCGGGGTGTGCGTGATCTGCTGGCCGGCCCGGCGGCGGCCACCGCCGCCGCGGCGCAGCCGGTCGGCGCCGAGCAGCACCAGGCCGTTCAGCGCCAGGAAGATCGCGGACGGGACGGGCTTGCCGAGCGCGGCCTGGAGCGCCTTCTCGGCGACCAGGCCGGCGATGCCGACCGGGATGGTGCCGACCACCAGCAGCCAGGCCAGCCGCTGCTCGGAGGTCTGGATCCGGCGCTCGCGGATCGAGCTGAACAGCCCGCGGACCACCCGGATCCAGTCCTTGTAGAAGAACACCACCAGCGCCAGCGCGGTGGCCAGGTGCAGCCCGACCAGCACGGCGAGGTACGGCGACTTGGCGGCCGTCATGTTCAGGTCCTGCTGGACGTGCCCGCCTATCAGCGCCGGTATCAGGATGCTGTGTCCGAGACTGGAGACCGGGAAGAGCTCGGTGACGCCTTGCAGCAGGCCCACGCCGATCGATTCCGGGTAGGTCAGGGACATCGGCAGCACACCTTCAGCTCTGCGGTACGGAGTTCCGTCGGAAGCGGACAGCGTACCCAGGCGTGCCGGTGCAGCCTCAGGCCCCTGCCAGCGCGAACGTACTACAGTTCTGTAGACGTCCGGCGCCCAGGGACCGGGAATTCATCTGTTGCTCACCTACTGATCATGAGGCGCCGGCGCGCTCCGCCGCGGCGGCCTCCTTCAGGGCCCGCTGCCGCTTCGACACCACCGCCGCCGCGCTCGCGGCGCTCGCCGCGAAGGCGACCAGGCCGATCGCCGCCCGGTCCAGCCGGTAGCCGGTGAGGTGGTCCAGCGAGTAGCGGCCGGCCCCGGAGAGGCCGACGGCCAGCCCGCAGGCGCCGAGCACCGCCGGGTACTCGTAGCCACCCTGGGTGACGAAGAAGCCGCGCGAGAAGTGCACCGAGATCGCCCCGGCCATGGTGCCGGCCACGATCGCGCCGGCGGCCGGCGTGGCCAGGCCGGCGACCAGCAGCGCACCGCCGCCGGCCTCGCCGAGCCCGGCGGCCAGCGCGTTGCGGCCGCCCGGTTTGAAGCCCATCTGCTCCATGGCCCGCGCGGTGCCCTCCATGCCACCGCCGCCGAACCAGCCGAACAGCTTCTGGGCACCGTGGGTGAAGAGCACCCCGCCGACGGCCGAGCGGAGGGCGAGCAGCCCGAGGTCCTTGCGGTTGAAGCAGCAGCCCATGATGTTCCTCTTCTCTCCCGCTGGGCCCCGTGCGCTCCCATCCCAGCCGACGACTCGCGGCTCCTCGACCGGGGCAGGCCATCCGGGGGATGCTGGGTGGCAGCAGAAGTCGGCCCGGCCGACCGGCAGAGGAGTCCCGATGGCCCAGCCCGCACCGCCGACGTTCCACCTGGACGGCAGCCGGGTCGCCGACCGCGCCGGCCTCTACGCCGCGCTGGGCGAGGCGGTGAACGGCCCGGGCGGCTACTACGGCCGCAACCTCGACGCGCTGGCCGACTGCCTGCGCGGCGGCTTCGGCCCCGAGCCGCCGTTCACCCTGGTCTGGCACACCTTCGCCACCGCCCGCCGGGCCCCCGACCTGCCGCCCGGCTACGCGCAGACCGTGGTGGACCTGCTGCGCGGGTCCGGGGTCACCGTCGAGCTGGCCTGAGCCGCCCCCGGCCCGGCGCACCGCTCAGACGTGCTCCATCACCAGCACCGCGGTGGTGTCCGGTGCGAGCGCGGTGTCGCCGCCGTTCTGCTGGTCGCCCTGGTCGCCACCGCCGCGCTCACCACCGGGCACGGCTTCGCCGGCTGGGCCCGCCCGGCCGGCGTGCTGGTCGGCGGGGTGCTGGCGGTCCGGCGCGCGCCGTTCCCCCTGGTGGTGGTCGCGGCGGCGACGACCACGGCCGTGCTGCGGCTCTGCCAGCTGGCGTGACGCGGTGACCGGGCGCAGCGGTCCGAGCGCGGCCAGGGGCGCGAACACCGCCAACCGCTTGTGCTGCGTTGGTCCGCAGTTCGGCGAGCCGGCTCGGCCATGCTGAGGGGATGTCGGTCTTCAATCTGAGTACCGCCTTCGTGACGTTCTTCGCCGTGGTGGGGCCGCCGAAGGTGCTGCTGACGTACGCGCAGCTGAGCCGCGAGCGCAGCTCGGCCGAGATGCGCCGGCTGACCCTGGTCAGCTCGGCGCTGGCTGCCGTGGTCGGCGCGGTGATGGCGTACTGCGCGGACGCGCTGACCGAGTTCTTCCACGTCAGCGACGAGTCGCTGCAACTGGCCGGCGCGGTGATCTTCTTCATCTACGCGGTCGCCCTGGTCCTCGGCCTGCACCTGGGCACGGCCTCCGACGAGGACACCGACCGGCTCAACAACCCGCTGGCCGAGGGCGTGCGCGAGCTGCTGCTGCCGTACGTGGCCAGCCCGCTGGCGATGACGGCGGTGCTGGTCGAGTCGCTGACCAGGAACACCTGGGGCTGGCGGACCACCATCGCGAGCGCCTACCTGGCGGTGGTGGCGATCAACCTGGTCTGTGTACTGCTGCTCATCCCGTTGCTGCGGCGCACCCACCAGACCTCGCTGCAGGTCTGCTCCCGGCTGCTCGGCCTGCTGCTCGCGGCGGTCGGGGTCGAGCTGTTCCTGAACGGGCTGGCCAAACTCGGCGTCCCGCTGACGTTCAAGGTGCACTGAGCCCGGCCGGGGCTCAGCGCGGGGTCACCGGCCGCCAGGGCACCGGGCTGGAGAGGATCATCGAGCTGGCCGGGCGGCCGTACCCGGCCAGCCGGTCGATCAGCGCCTCGAACTCGGCCATCCCCGGCACCGCCACCAGCAGCACGCAGCAGGCGCCGCCGGTGACCCGGTGCAGCTGCAGCACCTCCGGCCAGTCCGGCACCTCCGGGTCGCGCAGCACGCAGCGCGGCCCGTAGCACTGGACCTGCACCAGCGCGGTCACCGGCAGCCCGCTGCGGGCCAGGTCGACGTGGGCGTGGTAGCCCTGGATCACCCCCTCCGCCTCCAGCCGGCGCACCCGCTCGGCGACGGCGGGGGCGGAGAGGCTCACCCGTCGGGACAGCTCGTTGTAGGAGAGCCGGGCATCGGCCTGCAGCTCGGCGAGCAGACGGTGGTCGACGGCGTCCATGGCTGCTCCGGGGAGTGCTGGAAGGTTCGGTTGGGGTGCCTGGGACGGGTTCCGGAACGGGTTTCGGGCCGGCTTGCCGATCGACAGGTGCGGTCGGCACAAGACCTTGAGAATGGAAGGCGACGCCCCGGATCACATGCCCGTTGCCCATTCAAGAGCGCCCGGCACCGCCGCACAATAGTCGCCACCAGCGAGCAGGAGGAAGACGCCATGGGCCAGCAGACCGTCAGCACACCCAAGCTGACGTTCGACGCGGAGGGGGACGCCGGCACGGCGGCGGGCGGCGACGGCGACGGGCTCGGCCCGGCCACCCCGTACGAGCGGTACGCCCGGCTGGACGTGCTGCACACCCTGCAACAGCCCCGCAGCAAGGTCCCGGCCGAGCTGTCGTTCATCGTCACCACCCAGGTGATGGAGCTGCTCTTCGGCCTGCTGCGGCACGAGTGGACGCTCGCCCAGCGGGCGCTGCGCGCGGACGACCTGCCCGACGCGCTCGCCGCGCTGCGCCGTGGGGCGCACGTCCAGGACGTGCTCACCAGTTCCTGGGACCTGCTGGCGACGCTCACGCCGGTCGAGTTCAGCGCCTTCCGGCCGGTCCTCGGCGAGGCCTCCGGGTTCCAGTCCTCGGCCTACCTGCAGCTGGAGTTCCTGCTCGGCAACAAGTCCGAGCGGCTGCTGGCGATGTACCCGGCCGACGGCACCGTCCACCAGGAGCTGACCGCCACGCTGCACGGGCCGTCTCTCTACGACGACGTGCTGGCGCTGCTCGGGCGGCGCGGCCTGCTGGCCGGCGCCCCCGCCCCGGGCCCCACGGCGTACCGGGCGAACCCGGCGGTGGCCGCGGCCTGGCACACCGTCTACACCGACCCGGCCCACGCCGACCTGCTCGGGCTGGCCGAGGTGCTGCTGGACACCGCCGAACGGGTGACGCTGTGGCGGCAGCGGCACTACGCCTCGGTCAAGCGCTCGATGGGCGCCAAGCCGGGAACGGCCGGGTCGAGCGGGCTGAGCTGGCTGAAGACCGCCGCCGACCAGGACGTCTTCCCGGAGCTGTGGACCGTGCGGGGTGAGCTGTGACGGTCACCCGCCCGATCGTTCCTCCGCTGCCCGGCACCCGCGAGGAGTGCGCGGCGCTGGACGCCGCCGATCCGCTGGCCCGGTTCCGCGCGGAGTTCACCCTCCCCGCCGGCACCGTCTACCTGGACGGCAACTCGCTCGGCGCGCTGCCCGTCCGCACCCCGGAGCTGCTCCGCCGGACCGTCGAGGAGGAGTGGGGACAGGGCCTGATCACCAGCTGGAACACGGCCGGCTGGACCGAGCTGCCGTACCGGCTCGGCGACCGGATCGCGCGGCTGGTCGGCGCCGGGCCCGGCGAGGTGCTGGTCTGCGACACCGTCTCGGTCAACCTGTTCAAGGTGCTCACCACCGCGCTGCGGCTGCGGCCGGGGCGGCGGACCGTGCTGCTCGAGCGAGAGGCGTTCCCCACCGACCTGTACATCGCCGACGGGGTCACCCGGCTCTTCGACGGCGCGCGCAGCGTGCAGCTGCCGTCCGCGGACGAGCTGGACGCCCACCTCGACTCCGGTGTCGCGGCCGTCGTCCTGTCGCACGTCGACTACCGCACCGGTGCGCTGCTCGACATGGCGGAGATCACCGCCCGGGTGCACCGGGCGGGCGCGCTGATGATCTGGGACGTCTGCCACTCGGTGGGCGCGCTGCCGATCGAACTCGCCTCCTGTGACGTGGACTTCGCGGTCGGCTGCACGTACAAGTACCTCAACGCCGGCCCCTGCGCACCGGGCTTCCTCTATGCGGCACAGCGGCACCACGCCGTCGCCGAACAGCCGTTGACCGGGTGGTTCGGACACGCCGAGCCGTTCGCCTTCCGACCCGAGTACCAACCGGCGCCAGGGATCGGGAAGTTCCTCACCAGCTTCCCACCGCTGCTGTCGCTGACCGGACTCCGGGCCAGCCTGGAGATCTGGGACCAGGTGGACCTGGGGCAGGTGCGGGCCAAGAGCCTCGCGCTGACCGGACTCTTCATCCAACAGGCGGGCGAGGTCGAGGTGGTGACGCCACGCCAGGAGTTGATGCGGGGCAGCCAGGTGGCGATCCGGCACCCCGACGGCTACCCGGTGGTGCAGGCGCTGATCGCCCGCGGGGTGATCGGCGACTTCCGGGCGCCGGACCTGCTGCGGTTCGGGTTCACCCCGCTCTACCTCTCGTACACCGAGGTGTGGGACGCGGCCCGGGCGCTGCGTGAGGTGCTGGCGAGCGGTGAGTGGGACGACGAGCGGTTCCGCCGGCGCGGTGCGGTGACCTGAGCCGGACGGGTGAGGGCGCTCCCCGGATCGTCCCGGAGAGCGCCCTCGACGGTTCGCTTTGTCGCTTCGTCGCTAACCGTGGCGACCGCGGCGACGGCCGACCAGCAGCGTCACTCCGCCGGCCACCAGCAGCAGGGCCGCCACGGTGAGCCCGGGTTCGGCCAGCTTGTCGCCGGCATTCGCCAGGTGCCGGCCGTCACCGCCGCCGCTGGGGTGGCCGCCCCACCCGGAGCCTCCCCAGCCCGAGCCACCGCCGGTGGGCCAGGGGGTGTGGCTGCCCGGCCAGCTGGGCCAGGAGGTGGGGGTCGGCGTGCACGACTCCGAGGCGGTCGGCGTGGGAGTCGGAGGCGTGGGAGTCGGAGTGGGGGTGGGCGTCGGGATGCCGCACTCCGGCAGGTCGCCGGTGAAGTCGTAGGCGTGGATCTCGTACCCGCCGGTGCCCGCCTGGACCAGGTTGCCGGCCAGGTACACCCGCCCGTTCAGCCCGGCGACGTCCACCCGGGTGGTCCCGTTCGGGTTGCCCGCCAGCACCGAGCCCTGGAACTGGGCACCACCGGTGATCCGGGCACTGCTGGCGGTCGGGAAGTTCCACAGCAGCTTCGGCCGGAGCCCGGTGAGCGGGTCGCCCGGCTGCCCGGTGCCGGAGTAGGTGTTGATCAACGCGTTGTCCGGGAGCATGTTGACCACCACGGTCGCCCCGGCCGGGATGTTCCGGAACACCAGCCCGATCTGCCCACCGGACGCGCTCGTGAGGCTCTGGTTGACGTTGAAGATCTGGCGCGTGCTGGTGCCGTCGCCGGTGAAGGTGGCCTCGCTGTTGGTGACCGTGACCGTCCCGGTGGCCGCCGCGGTGGCCGTGCAGGCCGAGAGCTGCTCGATGGTGGTCCGCACCGGGGCGAAGGCGTCGCCCACGGTCGGGTCGTGGATCTGCGCGCCCGGGGGGACCAGCTCGACCGTGCCGGTGGTCGTCCCGCCGTACCGCAGGTTGCCCCAGACCGTGGTCCTCGAGTCCGAGCCGCCGATCAGCACCCGGTTTCCGGCGCCCACCAGGACGTTGCCGCCGACCGACACGTGATCCGTCCCGCTGGGCGGCGGGACCCGCGAGCCGACGCCCACCACGCCCATGTTGAACGCCCCACCGCCGGCCTTGGCCACCAGCAGGTTGCCCAGCGTGACGATCTTGCCCTCCGCCTCGGCGGCCCGGCCCTCCACGGTGTAGTCGCCGCCCGCGAAGACGTTGATGGTGGCGTCCCGGCCCGCGAAGTCACCGTTGTTCGGCGGCGGGTGGAAAGCCGGGCAGTCCGGTCCGGAGCAGGCGCCGAGCGGCGGCGGGAACGGCGCGGCGACCGCCGCCGGGTGCTGGAGCACCAGGGCCGCCGTCGCGGCCGTCACCGTCGCCACCGCGAGCCCCGCGAGCCTGCCCGCCTTCCTCGGGGTACCTGACCGCCGCTGTCTGCCTGCTCGCCTCATGCCACCCACCACCGCCGTCGCCCTCCACGCCGGTCGTCACTGCGCCGTCATTGCGGGGGACATCCAAGAGCGGCCGGGCCCGGGCGGGCGGCAGGCCGCGCCGCGCGCCCGGCGAAGATCCGCCGGACGGCCGAGCCCTGGTGGGTGGTGGCTTTCCCGGACGGCCGAGCCCGGACCGGGTGCTCGAGGGCGGATAAGCGGGTGTTAGCGTGCCAGGCGGGCGACTGTGCCACGTCGCCGTCACCCCCGGAAGGCTGCCCCTCTCCCATGACCAAAGTTCTGCTCAGCCTGCACGTCCTGGTCGCCATCCTGGCCATCGGCCCGGTGACCGTCGCCGCGAGCATGTTCCCGCGCAAGGCACGGGCCGCGCTGGCGGTCGAGGGCGCGGACCAGGCCGACGCCGCCGCCTCGGTGCGGATCCTGTACCGGGTCACCCAGGTCTACGCGATGCTCGGGATCGCCGTGCCGGTGCTGGGGATCGGCACCGCGCAGATGATGGGCGTGATGGGCAGCCCCTGGCTGATCACCTCGCTGGTGCTGACCGTGCTGGCCGCCCTGATCCTGCTGGTCCTGGTGCTGCCCCGGCAGGAGGCCGTGGTCTCGGCCCTGACGGGCGAGGAGGAATCCGACTCGACGAAGGCGCTCAGCGGCCTGAAGCTGCTCACCATGAGCACCGGGATGTTCTCGCTGCTCTGGGCCGCGGTGACGGTCCTGATGGTCTTCCGCCCGGGCTCCACCACCCACGCCTGACGGACCTCCGTCCGACGGCCCCGCGGCTCGGCGTCAACGGCTGCGCACCACGGCCCCGAGCGTCCGAGCCGCTCGTTCGAACGGCTCGGTGTCCCCGGCCGCCCGGCAGAGCACCTGGGCGCCTTCTAGCACGGCGATCAGCAACGCGGCCAGGCCGCTCGCCTCCTCCGGCTCCGCCCCGGCCACCACCAGCCGCGCCGCGAGCTCATCGGCCCACGAGGCGAAGGCCGTCCCCGCGGCCTGCCGCAGACCGTCGTCGTCCCCCGATCCCACGCTCACCGCGGCGACCGTGCAGCCGCTGCCGGTCGCCGACGCCGCCACGACCGGCCGCACCAGCTCGACGAACGCCTCGACCACCGCCTCCGGATCCTCACCCGGCAGCGCGGCGAGGTGCCCCCGCACCTCCGCGCCGAAGCGCTCCGCCGCCTCGGCGATCAACTGCGCCTTCCCCCCGGGGAAGTGGTGGTAGATCGCGCCGCGCGCCGCACCGCTCTGCCGCAGCACGTCGGTGAACGACATCCCGGCCACACCGTTGCGCCGCAGCGCGTCCACCGTCGCGTCGATCATCCGGTCCCGGGTTCCGCCGGCCATCCGCAGCCCTCCCGCCTTGACTAGTACGGCCATCCTAGTCCAGGCTGGTCGCAGCAATCTAGTACGCACGTACTAGCTAGCAACGTTCCTACCCGTGCCCGTACCCGTGCCGAGAGAGGAAACCCCATGCCCATCACCGTCACCGCCCCGCGCGGCGTCCTCACCGCCGAAGGCGAGCGCTCGATCCTGCCGCGCCTCACCGAAGCCCTCATCGGGGTCAGCGGCCTGACCGGCAACGACTTCTTCACCGCCGTCGTCGGCGGCACCGTCCACGTCCTGAGCCCTGAGCACGTCTACGCCGGCGGCGTGAACCGCCCGGTGGTCATGGTCGAGCTGAAGCTGCCGAACATCGGTCTGCCGACCGTCGAGGCGCGCGCCGCCTTCATCGCCGCCGCGACCGACATCGTCGACGCCGCGACAGTCCCCGGCCACGACCGCGAGGACACCTGGGTCAACGTCCTGAACGCCCCGGACGCCGGCTGGGGCATCGGCGGCAGGGCGTACACCGGCGACGACCTGGTCGCCGCGATCACCGCCTCAGCCTGACTCACCCGACCAGGCCGGGCGCTCCGGGTCGTCCGCCCGAACCACGATGTCGGCCGACTCCGCCGGCCGGGTCTCCTCCTCGTAGCGGGCGAAGGCCGGCAGGGTCCACTGCTCCTCGGGCGGGGTGCGGCGGGCCAGGGCGGCGGCCGACATCCGCAGGTACACCGTCAGGTCGAACGGGAACCAGCGGCCCTGGAGCAGCGGCCCGTCCACCAACACCACGGTGCCGGGCGGCAGTTCGACGTACGGGCTGCGGGTCGAGCGGTCGGTGACCGGATCCCGCAGGTCGGGCAGGATCCGGCCGGTACCACCGGGGTCGAGCGGGGTGAAGACCTCGCGGAAGAGCGCGTCGCCGTCCAGCCAGAGGTCGTGGTAGGCGTCGGCGTCCTGGTGCCCGTACTCCAACCGCAACGATGCCGGCCGCAGGAACCCGCCCGCCGGCACCCGCCGCACCTGCCGCCCGCGCAACCGCAACTCCTCCGCCAGCCCGGCCGCCACCCATCCCGCCCGCGCCGCCGGCGCCCCGTCCACGGCTACCCGCGGCCAGAGCCCACCATCGGCGGGCGTCAGCCGCTCGACACGGTCGGCGAGTTGGGTGACGAGCCGGGGCCAGGTGATCGCAGACAGCCGCATGATCCCATCATGCCCGGAGCGGGACGACGACGGTTGGCTGGGCCGCTGCCCGATCGCCGGGCCGCCCCGGCTTCGGCCCGACCCACCACGGTCCGGCCGAGCCGATGGGCGACCGCCAGGCGCCAGGTGGGTCCCTGCACGCTCATCGCTCCTCCGACGGTCCGAGCTGCGCACGCACCGCGTCCATCAGGTCGGCCAGCACCGTCAAGGTGCCGGTCACCGGCGGCCAGTACACCCACACGGCCGGCCACCCGATCACCCCGGGCATCCGCACCGCGTCCCACGGATGTCGTTCTCGATGCGGTCGCCGACGTAAAGGGTCTCACCGGGCTCGGCGGGAGTGACGGCAGCGACGCGGCGGAAGAAATCGGGGTCGGGCCTGCTGGCGCCCCAGTCGTCCGAGGTGCCGATCAGGTCGACGTCGCCGCTGAACAACTCGCGCAGGATCCGACCGGCGCGGACGGTCTGGTTGCCCGCGATGCCGAGCCACAGGCCCGCCGCGCGGAGCTCGGCGAGCGCGGGTCGGACGTCCGGGTAGAGGTCCTCCTCGTCGAAGGTCTCGGGCCGACCGGCGGCGGCGCGCTTCTCCCGCTCCTCATAGAGGTCGAACCCCGGGGCGAACACCTGGAACGTCTCCCGGTAGTCGAGCCCGCGAGCGATGTGGCGCCGAACTGCGCGACGAACGTGTGTCTCGGAACACCGAGCCCGGGGCTGGGAACTGGCGGCTGGCGTCGTGGAGGGCGGCGAGCTGGTGGAGGACGCCGCCGCCCGGGAGATGCTGGAGGAAACCGGCTGGCGCCCCGGGCCGCTGCGGCACCTGCTGACCGTCGAGCCGTCCAACGGGCTCGCCGATGGCCGCCACCACGTCTACCGGGCTCAGAGCGCCGAGTATGTCGGCGCCCCGGAGGACGACTTCGAGTCCGACCGCAGGGCGTGGGTACCGCTCCGCAGCGTGCCGGACCTGGTGGCGGAAGGCGAGATCCGAAGCGCGGACGCGGTAGCCGCCCTGCTCATGCTGCACCATCTCGCCCGCGCCCGACGCCACACCGATCACGGCCAGCCGCCCTGCCCGGCGCGGAGGCCGTCGAGTGCGGGACAGGTCCCCGCTCAGCGGGTCGGACCCGTTCGTCCCGGCCTGTGGTCCACTGGAATGATGCGCTGCCGCGTGAATCGACTGGGATGAGGGACCATGCACATCACCGCCACCTACGAGCAGAGCGCCGCCGAGGCCTACCGCGGCACGAGGGCGGCGCTGCGCGCGAGGCGCCGCATCTGGTGGGTGTGCTCCGTGGCGCTGCTGCTGGCGGGCGGGGCCCAGATCGCGCTTGGGAGAGCCCTCCTGGGTGTCCTGTGGGCGGCGCTCGGTGTCGTTCTGGCCTTGCAGTTCACCGTCCGGGTGAAGCGAGCCATCGCGCGGGCCCTGCGCCAGTCTCCCGGGCCGATGAAGGTCGTTCTCGACGACGAGAAGGCCGTCTTCCGCAAGCCCGGCAGCAAGTCCGAGGTGGAGTGGTACCGGTTCGTCAAGGTGGCCGAGAGCGATGAGTTCTTCCACCTGTACCTCGCCAAGGTCACCGTCGTGTCCGTGCCCAAGCGGGCGTTCGAGCCTGCCGAGGCCGCCGAAGTGAGCCGGTTCCTGACCACGTTGCCCAACTACTCCGCCAGGTAGAGCTTCGCGGCCCGGCCAGAGGATGATCTCGGCAGGGGCACCACCGCCGGACGGCCGCCGTCGCCACTGGACGGGCCACCGCCCAGCTCCGCCAGCACCTCCTGCGTCGCCGCCGCCGACCGGGCGTCCAGCTCCGCCCCCGCACCGCGCAGCCGCTGGCGGGTCTCCGTCGCCGCCAGGGCGAGCAGGCCCGGGAGCAGGTCGACGCTGCGGCGGGCCACCCAGGCCGTGCCGCGGGTGGCGAGCCACCAGAGGTCGGCGGACCGGCTCGGCGGTGGCGGGGCGGCGACGGCGGCGGGCGGGGAGCCGAGGTGATGGCCTGCCGCCGTCAGCAGGGCGTGGAACTCGCGGGCGATCAGCAGGTGGCCGGACGGGCTCGGGTGCAGCCGGTCCGCGCTGAGCAGTGCGCGGTCGGTGCGCCATGGCAGGTCGGCCAGGTGCAGGTGCACCGCACCGTGGCGACGGGACAGTCCGTGCACCACGGCGTTGACGGCCGCCATCCGGCGGGCCAGCGGCCGGGCCAGCGGGCTCGGCAGGCCGAGCAGCGCGCCGGGGTCGGGCAGGCAGGCGGTGAGCAACACCGCTCCGGAGCTCGACAGTCCGCGCAGCGTGGTGTCCAACGCGAGGGCGGTGCGGCGCAGTTCGAAGCCAGCCCGGAGGGTGTCGTTGCCGCCCGCCAGCACGGCCGCGAAGTGCGGCTGGAAGGCCAGGGCGGAGGGGAGTTGGGCGGCGGGCAGGTCGGCGGCGAGCGCGCCGCTGGTGGCGAGGTTGCGCAACCGGCAGCCCACCGGCTCCGCGGCCAGGGCAGGGGCGAGCAGCGCCGCCCAGCCGTGCCAGCCGTCGGCGGCGGGTGCGCCCACCCCCTCGGTGAGCGAGTCGCCCAGCGCCGCGAAGCGCACGGGAACGGTCATCGCACTCCCCCCACCTCGACGGACGCCCGCGCCGACTCGTGCACCGCCAGGAACGCCGCCACCGCCGCCGGCCAGCCGTACCCCTCCGCGCGCGCCCGGGCGGCCGCGCGGCGCTGCGGCTCGGGGCGGGCCAGCAGCGCGAGGACCGCCGCCGCGAGGCCCGCGCCGCTGTCCTCCGCCGCCATGCCGGCCGGCCCGACGATCCCCGGGAGCGCGGAGGAACGGCTGACCGCGACCGGCGTTCCGCAGGCCAGTGCCTCCAACGCGGCCAGCCCGAAGGTCTCCACCGGACCGGGCGCGAGCACCACGTCGGCGCTCGCCAAGAGCCCTGCCAGCTCCCGCCGTTCGGAGACGTACCCGAGGAACCGGACCGGCAGCCCGGCCCGCCGGGCCCGCGCCTCGAGCCGTTCGCGCAGCGGTCCGGTACCCGCCACCACCAGCGCCGCCCGGTGCCCGCGGGCCCGCAGCTCGGCCAGCGCGTCCAGCGCCAGCCCGGGCCGCTTCTCCGCCGAGAGCCGCGAACAGAGCACCAGCAGGGTGCGGTCGGGTGACGCGTACCGGGCCCGGACGGCGGGGTCGCGGCGATCCGGGTGCAGCAGCGCCAGGTCCACCCCGAGCGGTGCCCGTACCAGGTTCCGTACCCCGAGCCGGCGGAACTCGGCGGCGGCCCAGGCGGTGGTGCAGACGACGGTGTCATAGCACCGCGCGGTACGGGAGTTGAGCCGGTCGGCGAGCGCCCGGGCGACCGGTGACGGCACACCGTGCGTGCGCAGCAGGCCGGTTGCGTTCTCGTGCGAGACCATGGCTGCCGGGATGCCCCGACGGGTGGCCCAAATCCCGGTCCAGCGCAGGGTGGTGCGGTCGGATACCTCCAGCCGGTCGGGGGCCAGCGCGGCGAGCTCGGCGGCCACCGCGTGGCGGTCGGCGAGCAGCCGGTAGCCACCGCTGCCGGGCAACGAACGGCCCGGCAGGGTGATCACCCTTCCCTGGTCGGTGAGTTCGTCGCGCCGGCGTGGACCGGGGACGATCAGCACCGGCCGGTGGCCGGCCGCGAGGTAGCCAGCGCCGAGGTGGCGCAGCGCGGTGCGCAGGCCTCCGGAGACCGGCGTGACGAAGTTGGCCAGCCGGACGATGGACAGCGAGGAGGTCATACCGGCTGCTCCGCGACGGGCTCGGCGACCGGAGGCAGCACGACAGGAGCAGCGGGAGCAGGGGCAGGAGCAACCCCCTCCACCGCCCGCCCGCACTCCGCGAGCACCTCTTCGTAGTGCCGCAGCAGCAGGTCGCCGACCGCCTCCCAGCTGCGTCCGCGCACCTCGGCCCGCCCCGCGCGCCCGTACGCCACCCGCCGCGGACCGTCCGCGGCCAGCTCGGCGACCGCCGCCGTGACCGCCCGACCGTCCCGCGGTGCGACCAGCAGCCCGGTGCGCCGGTGCCCGACCAGGTCGAGCGGTCCGCCGGCCGCCGGGGCGACCACCGGCACCCCGCTGGCCATCGCCTCCTGGACGGTCTGGCAGAAGGTCTCCAGCGGACCGGTGTGCACGAAGAGGTCCAACGTGGCGTAGCAGCGCGCCAGTTCCTCACCCGTCCGGCGACCGAGGAAGACCGCGCCGGGCAGCGCCGCACGCAGCCCCGGCCCGCTCGGCCCGTCGCCGATCACCACCAGCCGGACGCCGGGCAGCCGGCAGACCCCGGCGAGCAGGTCGACCCGCTTCTCCGGCGCCAGCCGCCCGACGTAGCCGACCAGCACCTCGCCACCGGGGGCCAGCGCGCGGTGCAGCGCCGGGTCGCGGTGCCGGGGGTGGAAGCGCAGCGAGTCCACCCCGCGCGGCCACAGGTGCACCCGGGGCACGCCGTGCGCGGTGAGGTCCTGCGCGGCCGGGGTGGAGGGGGCCAGGGTGCGGGCGGCGGCCCGGTGCACCGCGCGGATCCGGTGCCAGGCCACGGTCGCGCCGAGGCCACCGCCGACCCGGTAGGCCTGCGCGTAGCCGGCCAGGTCGGTCTGGTAGACGGCCAGCACGGGGATCCCCAGCCGGGCAGCCTCGGTCATCCCCCGCGCGCCCAGCAGGAAGGGGCTGGCCAGGTGGATCAGGTCGGGCCGGTGCCCGGCCAGCGCGGCGCCGAGCCGGGTACTCGGCAGTGCGAGCCGGACCTGGGGGTAGCCCGGCAGCGGGACGGACGGGATCCGGACCACCGGCAGTTCGACGGCTTCCACGGCACTTCCGGTGCCCGGCGCGAAGGAACCCGGCGGGCAGGTGGCGCCGCGCGCCGGGGCAGGGGTGATGACGAGCGGCTGGTGGCCGCGCCGAACCAGGTGCTCGGCGGTGCGCAGCACGCTGTGGGCGACGCCGTTGACTTCGGGAGGGAAGGACTCGGTGACGATGGCGACTCGCATGCCATGGTTGTTGCCGCACCGAACGTGCGCCGGGCCAAAGGGATCTGTCGCACAGGCGAACGGGGGCCAGCACTTTGCCGCAGCTCCGCTCGAACTCCGACCAGATTCGATCAAGACATGACAAAGAATCATGACAAATCCGCGCACACCGGCTAGCCAACCGGCCAGTAGCGCCTTTACCGTCAACTCCCCACCCCCACAGTGAGGAGCAGGTCTTGCGCAGACGCCCCTGGCACCTCCGACTCCTGGGCACCGGATTAGCGGTCGCCCTCAGCATCGCCCTGCCGGCCACCGCCGTCCCGGCCTCCGCCACCGCGGCCGGGGCCTCGGCCACCCCTCGAACCACCGCCATCGACTACTGCGGCGGGCAGTGCGACGACATCCTGCCGCCCGGCGAGAACGGCAACGCCACACTGGCCGACATCCTCGCCAACAAGGTCTTCGGCACCCGGCCCGCCCACACCGAGGACCAGCTCTCGACCTACGCCGCGCTGGCCAACAGCTACCCCGGACTCACCGACGCCCAGCTGACCGACTTCTTCAACGACGCCTCGTTCGGCGTCCCGGCCGACCAGGTGGCCAGCAGCATCAGCCCGCGCCCGGACGTCACCATCGTGCGCGACAAGGCCACCGGCGTCCCGCACATCACCGGCACGACCCGCTACGGCACCGAGTTCGGCGCCGGCTACGCCGCGGCCCAGGACCGGCTCTGGGTGATGGACCTGTTCCGGCACGTCGGCCGCGGCGAGCTGTCCGGCTTCGCGGGCGGCGCGGCGGCCAACCGGCAGCTGGAACAGAGCTTCTGGCAGGCCGCGCCGTACACCGAGGACGAGCTGCAGGCGCAGATCAACGCGGTCGCCACCGAGGGCCCGGCCGGCAAGCAGGCGCTGGCCGACGCGCAGGCCTACGTGGACGGCATCAACCAGTACATCAACGACTCCTACAACGGCCGCTACTTCCCCGGTGAGTACGATCTGACCGGGCACATCAACGCGATCACCAACGAGGGCTCGATCCAACCGTTCACGCTGACCGACCTGGTGGCACTGGCCTCGGTGATCGGTGCGCTGTTCGGCTCCGGCGGCGGCGGCCAACTGCAGTCCGCCGAGGTCAAGGAGGCGGCCGACGCCAAGTACGGTACGGCGGCCGGTGACCAGCTCTGGCTGTCGCTGCGGGAGGCCGACGACCCGGAGGCGGTCAGCACGGTGCACGACGGCCAGTCGTTCCCGTACGCGCTGCCGCCCGCCGACCCACAGGGCGTGGCGATGCCCGACCCGGGCTCGGTGGTCCCCGAGCAACTCATCTACGACGCGACGGGATCGGCCACCTCGAACACCACCGCGGCGCCCGGCGTGCTGCCCGGCAACCTGCTCACCGCCAAGCACGGGATGTCCAACGCCCTGGTGGTGTCCGGGAAGTACACCGACGACGGCCACCCGATCGCCGTCTTCGGCCCGCAGACCGGCTACTTCGCACCGCAGCTGCTGATGCTGGAGGAGTTGCAGGGGCCGGGGATCAGCGCCCGCGGCGCCGCCTTCGCCGGGCTGAGCTTCTACGTCGAGCTGGGCCGCGGCCAGGACTACGCCTGGAGCGCCACCTCGGCCGGCCAGGACATCACCGACACCTACGCCGTCCCGCTCTGCACCACCGACGGCTCGCCGGTCACCACGGCCTCCAACGACTACCTCTACCACGGCAGTTGCCTGCCCTTCGACAAGCTGACGCAGACCGACCAGTGGTCCCCGACCGCCGCCGACTCCACCCCGGACGGCTCCTACTCGTTGGTGATGTACCGCTCCGACTACGGCCTGGTGACCGCCCGCGGCACGGTCGGCGGCAAACCGGTGGCGTTCACCTCGCTGCGCTCCACCTACGACCACGAGGTCGACTCGATCATCGGCTTCCAGATGCTCAACGACCCGGACGTGGTGCACTCCGCGGCCACCTTCCAACAGGCCGTGCAGCACATCGACTACACCTTCAACTGGTTCTACGCGGACTCCACCGACACCGCCTACTACAACTCGGGCGCCAACCCGGTCCGCGCCGCCGGCGTCGACCCGGGCCTGCCGACCTGGGCCGAACCCGCCTACGAGTGGCAGAACTTCGACCCGGCCACCAACACCGCCGACTACACCCCACCCGCCCAGCATCCGCAGTCCGTGGACCAGGACTACTACGTCTCCTGGAACAACAAGCAGGCCCCGGCCTACGGCGCCGCGGGCTTCGGCGACGGCTCGGTCCACCGGGCCAACCTGCTGGACAGCCGGGTCAAGGCGCTGGTCGCCAAGGGCGACGTGACCCGCGCCGAGGTCGTCCAGGCCATGGAGAGCGCGGCGCTGACCGACCTGCGCGGCGAGGACGTGCTGCCCGACCTGCTCAAGGTGATCACCAGCGCACCGGTGACCGATCCCCAACAGGCTGCCGCCGTAGCGGAGTTGCAGGCCTGGCAGGCGGACGGCACGCAGCTGAGGGAGACGTCGCCGGGCAGCCAGAGCTACGCCGACGCCGACGCGATCCGCGTGATGGACGCCTGGTGGCCACTACTGGCCCAGGGCGAGTTCCAACCCGGTATGGGAGACGCCCTGTTCAGCGCCCTGACCGGGGCGCTGCAGATCAACGAGTCACCGTCCGGCGGCCAGACCGGACCGACCTCCGGCGGCCCGGTGAGCGCCAACGAGTCGATCCCGCACAAGGGTTCGTCCTTCCAGTACGGCTGGTGGAGCTACGTCGACAAGGACCTGCGGACCGTCCTCGGCGAGCCGGTGGCCGGCCCGCTCGCCCAGCCGTTCTGCGGCGGCGGCGACCTCTCCGCCTGCCGGCAGATGCTGCTGACCACCCTCGGCCAGGCCGCGGCCGAGACCCCGGCCCAGGTCTACCCGGGCGACAGCGACTGCTCGGCCGGTGACCAGTGGTGCGCCGACACCATCATCCAGCGGCCGCTGGGCGGCATCACCGACGACAAGATCACCTGGCAGAACCGACCCACCTACCAGCAGGTGGTGCAGTTCCCCGCCCACCGCTGACCGCCGTCCCGAAGGGGGTGGCCGCCCGGGATCCGGGCGGCCACCCCCACCCCGGACGGCGCAGCCCCGGTTGCCCGGCGGGCGGGCAGCGCCGAGGCTGGCCGGGAGTACCGGCGGCACCCGCCGCCGCCCCGTCGTCCCAGGATCGGTCCATGACGCCCGCTGACCCCTTCACTCCGTACGGCACCCGGCTCCCCGGCGAGACGCCCGCCTACCTCGCGGCCCGCGAGGAACTGCGGCTCGCCGAGCTCGAGTTGATGCGGAACCGGGAACGGGTCGCGGCTCAGCGCCGCGCCCTCCCACCGGGCCCGGCGCTGGCGGAGTACACCTTCCTGGAGGGGCCGGCCCAGTTGGAGGACGGCGACGACCCGGCAGCGGAGGTGCGGCTGAGCGAGCTGTTCACCGCCACCAACCGGCCGCTCGTCGTCTACCACTTCATGTACGGCAAGCGGCAGACCGGCCCGTGCCCGATGTGCACGATGTGGATCGACGGCTACAACGCGATCGCCCACCACCTGGCCCGCAACGTCGACTTCGCGATCGTCGCGGCCGCCGACCCGCACCCGCTGCGCGCCCACGCCCGCCGTCGCGGCTGGGACCGGCTGCGACTGCTCAGCTGCGGCGCCAACACCTTCAAGTACGACCTCGGCAGCGAGGACGCCGAGGGCAACCAGGGCTCCACCGTCTCGGTCTTCACCCGCGACGAGGACGGCACCGTGCGCCATCGCTACACGAGCCGGCCCCGGATGGCCGAGGACATCGACCAGCGCGGCATCGACCTGCTCTCCCCCGTCTGGCACCTGCTGGACCTCACCCCGCGGGGCCGCGGCGACTGGTACCCCGGGCTGGAGTACTGAGCACCGCACCCGGGCGCGCACCGAACGGCAGGGCCCCACGACGGCGACGCCCCGCTCCCGCCCGTCGAACCCCTCCGCCGCCCGGGCGTACCGCACGGCCACGTCCGGACCTCACCCCGCCCGCCGCGCGGCGAACAACCTCCCTACCCTGGCGAGCAGTTCCCGCATGTTCCGCTCGGTGGCGAGCTCCCCGGCCGCCGCCAGCGTGGGCCAACGCAGCGCGGCGGCCGGGTTCTCCGGGCGCGCCGTCTGCGGTGCGTGGGTGGCCAGCACGAAGCGGAGGTCGGCGTGCTCGTGTGCCGGCTCCCGCTCGTTCGCCGGCGCCGGCACGATCACCACCTGCACCAACTCCGCGTCCGGCCACGGGAGGAGATCGGTCAGGCCGGTCTCCTCCCGCCCCTCCCGCAGCGCGACCGCCAGCGGATCCGTCTCCCCCGGGTCCCCATGACCCCCGACCTGCAACCACGCCTGCTGCCGCTGGTGCCAGCGCAACAACACCCGCTCGGTCGGCGGATGAACGACCAACGCCGACCCGGTCACGTGCAGTGCCGTCTCGCGCGACCACGGGTCACCCCCGCCCGCCAGCACGGCCCGCACCCGCGCGACATCCGCGGCCTCCCGCTCCCCCTGCGGCCGGTAGCGCCCCAACAGCCCTTCCAGCACACTCCGTTCACCGTTCATGCGGTCATCGTAGGGTGCCACCCCACCCACCACGATCGAATTCCCCGCCGCCGCGCCGCCGTCGGGCACGCCGAGCCGTTGCGGCGACCTGGGGGAGGTGCCCCACGGCCCGGACCAGCATGCGAGAGGTCAGCGCCCGAGGTCGTCGGTCATCATCGGCCGGCCCCGGACGGCCCAGCGAAGGCCCTGGAGAACCAGACGGCTTCACTCGCGACGGGAGGGCCCGCACGGAACGGACCTCGGCCCGGAAGAGGCCCCGCGAGGTGCGGATGCTTCAACGGTATGCGGCGAAAGCCGCATTTACACCTGGCTGGACTCATGGCATCACACCTCGGACATGTCCGAAATGACAGCCATGGGGCCTCTCGTTACGTTCGTCGCAGGTCGGTCGCCCGGCCGACGTCCCGTGAGACAGAGAGAAGTGACATGCGTACGCGTACGTTCACCGTGACCACTGCCGGATTAGGCGCGGCGGTACTCGCGGCCACTGGTATCACCTACGCCTCGACGTCCGGATCCACCCCCGCCTCCCCGTCCGTCCGGCAGGCGGCCCCACCGGTCCAGCAGGCGGCTCAGCCTGTCGAGCAGGCCGCCCCTGCCGCAGCTGCCGCGGCTGCACCGGCCGGCGGCAGCACGAGCGGAGAGCAGAGCGAGAGCCGCGACCACCAAGACGGCGGACGCGCGGGCGAGGAGCGGAACCGGGACCGCGACCACGAGGGCGGCGAACGCGGCCATGGGCACCGGGACATCGGAAGGATCTACTTCAACGAACGCGAGTACGCCGCCGCCGGCGAGGGCTGCATCTCCGCGGTCAGCGGACTGGGCTCCAGCAGCTTCAGCATTTTCAACGACAGTCGGAAGACCGTCGAGGTCTTCCGTGGCTTCACCTGTGACAACGGCGCCCCGGTCGCCACCGTGGGTCCGTACGGCGACACCAACGGCGTGGTGACCAGTACCGTCCACGGGGGCCTGTTCGGTGACGATGGCGTCGTGGGCAGCTTCCGGGTGATCGGCGACTACGACGAGTGGTGACAGTCCCGCCCGGAGCACCGGAAGGACCCCGGCTCCGGCCCCGGACCGGCGCGCCCGGCTCCGTGGCGGTACGCGGGGCCACGGACGGCCCGGAGCCGAGCGCCTGGCCGCCGTCGAACACGAACTCCACCCCGACAGCGGCGCGAGCCCGCGCGACGCCGTGGACCGCGTCGAACGTCAAGTCACCGCCGGCCCAACGAAGTGGACGCGCCCTACCACCGGCCACCTGCCGGCGGCGGGGCGCATCATCACGTCTCAGCCAGCGTCAGGCCAGCGGAACGCCGGAGCTGTTGTTCTTCAGACCTTGCGGTGCCGCCCAGTGGGCGGCCGTAGGAGAGCACCGGCTGCGGCGTAGTCATCGGCCACCGAAGCAGGCACCCAGCCGTAGCCGTCCCATTCGAGGACCAGCCTCGGCGCTTCCGGATGCAGGTGGGCGGCTTGCACCCCGGGGGCGAGGGGGAGTATCCGAAGGGTGCCAGGTGAGCGCTGGCGCTGCTGCCGCCGGGCGTACCAGTCCTCCAGTGACTCCTCCACCACGCCCTCCTACACCGTCGTGCCGACGAGGCTACGCAGCGAACGCTACCTCGGGCGGGTCCCAGCCGGGGCCGTCCTCCGTGCGCCACCATGCCCGTTGTCCCTCGTGGGTGATCGTGAGTCCGAACTCGCCGCGAGCTGGCGCCGCGTTGAACAGGCCGTGCGGCTCCTCGACCACTTCCCAGAGCCGACGCGGGCCGATCTGGCGCACTGTGCCGTCAGTACGGGCGGTGGCGGTCGAGCCGTCCGGCGTCCAGACACCAACGGCCGCCACCCGGTTGCCCTCGCCAAGCCAGCTACACCGGTCGTATCCGGGAAGCGCCAGCGGGAGCGGGAACCGGAGGTGGTCCGAAAGGGCCGTTACAGGCACGGTCGTTCGGGTCGGCTTGGTGGTGTCCAACTCGGCGAACCGGGGCTTGGCGGCGGCGACGCGGCGCGGCATGAAGTGAGCTCCTCGGGCAGGGACCGGCTGTGCACATGACCGTCGTGGACGACGACCTTCACCAGCCCCAGCCGATCGGGACGATCACGACAGCGCCCGGCGCGGCTTGTTCGCCCCGCGCCCAGGGGATCGACTGTGTGCCGCAAGTGGCGGTGATCCGATCAGGCCCGGCTCGCTGGAGGATGTCGGCACGCTGCCCAGGACCCACGGACGGCCCGGCTGCTACTACCCTGATGGCGGGGTCCAGTCCATTCCGTCCTTCGCCAGCGAAGTCAGGATCCACTCCCGGCCGGCCGGCCCAGCAACCTTCCAGGCCCAGTCCATAGGGCGACGCCGGTCGCTCCAGTGCCACCAACGACACGTCCGCGAGGGATCCGCCGGCATGTTGTGGCACAGATCGGCGAGCCACGCGATGCACGCGACAAAGTCGTCGTCGGGCCACCCGGCCAACGGCTTGCGTCGTCGCGCCATAGCTCGGATCTCAAGCATCGCCAAGCCACGAAGGTGAAGTTCCCCCAAGGCCGGGAAGTTAACGTTCATCGCTGCTCGTCAAGGGGTGTTCTGGCAGCGATGTGCTGGCGAAACTGCAGGCAACGGAGCCCCGTTGGAACAGCAGTCGACCAAGACCGCTTGATTCTGGGAGCTCCGTTGCCTCTTCAGTATGCCCTGCCGCCGGGGCGGGTTCTGGCCGCGCGCGTGATCGAGTCGGCGCTGGGCAGGTTCGCCCCGGGACAGCTGGGCGGTCTCACCGCCTTTGTCCCGTTCGAGTTGGTGGACGCGGTCCTGGACGAGCACGGTGGCCAACAGCGCCGATTGCGGGATCTTCCCTCCCGGGTCGGGGTGTTCTTCCTGCTGGCGATGTGCCTGTTCCCGGAGGTCGGATACGGGCGGGTGTGGCGGAAGCTGACGGCGGGACTGGCCGGGCACGCGGTCACCGCGCCGAGCGCGAAGGCCCTACGCGACCTGCGCCGCCGCATCGGTGCGGCGCCGATGCGGCGCTTGTGCGAGGTGCTGTGCGGCCCGCTCGCGCAGCCGCACACGCCAGGCGTGCGCTTCGGCCGCTACCGCCCGGTCTCCTTCGACGGCTGCAGCTCGATCAAGGTCCCGAACACCGAGCGCAACCGGGCCTGGCTCGGCACGGGATACGCCTATCCCATGGTGGAGTTGATGACGATGGTGGAGAGCGGCACCCGGTCGCTGATCGGCGCGGTCTTCGGGCCGACCGCCGAGAGCGAGACCGCCTACGCCACGCGCCTGCTGCACCACCTGCGCCCGGACATGCTCGTACTGTGGGACCGCGGCTTCGACAGCAACGCCTTCTTCGCCGCCGCGGCCTCCACCGGCACCCAGATCCTCGGGCGCCTGAACTCCCGCCGACGCCCGCCCGTCCTCCAGCGCCCGCACGACGGCTCGTACCTGTCCGTCCTGGGCGCCCTCCCGGTCCGCATCATCGAGGCGCACATCACGGTGTCCTGCGCAGACGGGAGCAGTTTCACCGGAACCTACCGGCTGGCCACCACGCTGACCTGCGCGCGCCGCTACCCGGCCGGCGCCCTGGTCCGCCTCTACCACCAGCGCTGGGAGCACGAGTCCGCCTATTACGCCCTACGCCACACAATCATGCACGGACGCGTCCTGCGCTCCGGCGACCCCGCCGGAGTCGAACAGGAGATCTGGTCGGTGCTGACGCTCTACCAGCTCCCGCGTACGGCGATGGTCCCGAGGCCACCGAGGCCCGGCCCGGCACCGACCCGGACCGCTGCAGCTTCTCCACCGCCGTGCAGACCACCCGCGAGCAGCTCGGCCAGGCTCCGGCAACACACACCCCCGCAAGCGGCCCGACCGACGCGCTCATCCAGCGCCTCCAGGACGACCTGCTGCCGCCGCGCCGCCCGCGCGTGAGCACCCGCAAGGTGAAGCCGCCCATCTCGCGATACCACGAACGTCTCCCCGACGGTCGACCTGACCGCAGCCAGGCCGTGACCGGCCTCGACATCGTGGTGCTCGCGCCATCCGAGTCCGTCGAACTCCCCACCGCCACCGCACTCGAATGGCACCTCGCCCCGGGCGGTCGACGCCGGGAACGCGTCCTCGAACTGTTCCGGCAGGACCCCGCCCGCCTGTGGAGTCCGAGCGAACTCGCCCGCCACCTCGGCGATGTCACACTGCCCAGCCCGCACCGGCAGCTGAACCGCTGGGCCGACGACGGACTGATCGACAAACCCCGGCGGGGCCGCTACAGCGCAACCAATGACCCTGCGTCAACTCGCTTGACGAGCAGCGATGAACGTTAACTTCCCGGCCTTGGGGGAACTTCCACTGGACCAAGCAGATCACCCTTCCCAAGTACACGCCGCCCAAGCCGCTCGTCTGGACCCCGGCTCGGGTGAAGGCCTACCGCGAGACCGGAATCAAGCCGGGAAAGGTGATGGTGTGGACCCCGGAGCAGACCGGCAGGTTCCTCGACTGCGTCGCCGAACACCGGCTCTACCCCATGTTCCACCTCATGGTCTTCCGCGGTCTTCGGCGCGGCGAGACGGCCGGGCTGCCCTGGGCCGAGACGGACCTGGAACTCGGCATCGCACACATCTCCGAGCAACTGGTCACCTCTGACTACGAGGTCTGGGAGGACACGCCCAAGAGCGACAGCGGCGCCCGCACGATCGTCCTGGATTCGGAGACCAAGAAGCTCATCGAACTATGGCAGGCACGCCAGCAGGCCGAGCGCGAGGAATGGGAGAAGGACGAGGCCCACGCCTGGACCAACAGCGGTCTCGTCTTCACCTGGGAGGACGGGACGGCCTACCACCCGAACTACCTCTCACAGGCGTTCGGCCGACTCCTGGAGAAGCACGACCTCCTCCCCGTTCGCCTGCATGACCTACGGCACTGCGCCGCGACGCTCTCCCTCGCCGCCGGCATCCACATGAAGGCGATCCAGGTCATGCTCGGCCACTCCTCCTGCGGGCTGACCGCCGACACCTACACCTCGGTGCTCCCGCAGTTCGAGCAAGCCCAGGCAGAGGCGCCACTCCTACTCGTCCCGCGTGCCCCTTCCGTGGCCCCCGACAAGGTCGCCGCTGCTGCCGGGCAGGCCCCGGCGGAGCCAGCCGTACCCCCCCCCGCTGTCCCCGGGGAGACGGCCGCCTGACGCCACGTCCCCAGGATGTCCGCAACTACGCCAATGGGCCCTTCCAAGTGATCTTGGAAGGGCCCATTGTTCGTGCTCCGCTGCTGGTCAGAGGAGTGGGCGCGGACGGTTTCGAACCGCCGACATCTGCTTTGTAAGAGCAGCGCTCTACCACTGAGCTACGCGCCCCCGGCGCGGATGCCAAGGGGGTGGCCGCGCGGTGAAAGGTAAGAGTACCTGGTCCGGTCGGCGGTGGGGTGCAGGGTGTGCCGGCGGGGTGGGGTCGGGTCGGGGGAGGCGGGCCGGAGTCGGCGACAATGGGGGTCGGATCGGCTGCGGAGCAGGGAGCACGCGTGAGGGCGGGAAGCACACGGGGGTACGGGACGCGGCTCGCGACGGAGCTGGTGCTGACCCCGCTGGCGGTGGCCGGTGCGCTCGCGATGGCGGCCATGGCGGCCGGGGCCGGGTCGTTCACCGGGGCCGGGCCGGGCGGCGGGGGCCGGGGGGCCTGGTGGCGGCGCGGTGGCAACGACCAGCAGCGGACCGACGCGTTGGCCGCCCGGGATGCCGCGCAGGAGGCGTTCTACCAGCTGGACACGGCGCAGCGCGAGGCGGAGCTGGCGGTCGAGACGGTCCGGGCGGCCGAGGACACCGCCACCGCGCGGCAGGCCGTGGAGAACTTCCAGAGCCTGTCGGCCCGGATCAACCAGGTGAGCGTCGGCTACTTCGCCGCGCTCGACACCTGCGACCTGGAGGCCGTCGAACTGCCGCCCGGCGCCGCCGCCGAGGCGCGCCGGCGGCTGGAGCAGGCCCGCGCCGAGCTGGCGGCCCAGCTGGCCGAGCTGGGCACGTTCGTCCAGCGGCTGCAGCCCCTCGTCCAGCACGCGGAGGCGCAGCTGGTCAAGGTCGCCCCCGCGGTGGCCCGGGCGAAGCAGGAGCTGCTGGGCGCCACGAACGCACTGGACGCGGTGCGGGCGGCCGGCCTGCGGGCGGACGACCTGGCGGCCCGGCTGGCCGGGCTGGCGCCGGAGCTGACCCGGCTGAACGAGGGCGCGGCCCGGCACGGGGTGGCGGCCACGCTGCAACGGGCCGCCGACGTCGAGCGGCGGGCGGGGGCGATCCGCGCCGACGCCGAGCAGCGGCCGGCCCGGGCACAGGAGATCGACCGCCGGGTGGCCAGCCTGCGGACCCGGATCCAGGCCCTGGAGAACCGGGCCGGCACGATCGAGCCGGTGCTGAGCGAGCTGCGCCGGCGCTTCTCGGCGGCCTGCTGGCAGGACCTGCAACGGGTGCCGCAGCAGGCCGCGGAGGCCGTCCGGACGGCCCGGACGCGGCTGGCCGAGGCGTCCACCGCCCGGGACGAGCAGCGCTGGGCCGACGCCACGGCGACGATCGGCACGATCCGCGCGCTGCTGGGGACGGCGGACGGCTCGGTGGCGGCGGTGGCCGAACGGCTGCGCCGGCTGAACGAGGCGGAGCGCGACCCGCAGGCGGAGGTCGAACGGTCCAGGTTCGCGCTGCGGGACGCCCAGCGGCTCGCGATGGCGGGTCGTCAGACGCCGGACCCGCGGCACGCCGGCCCACTGGACGCGGCGGTCGGCCGGCTGGACCGCGCGGTGGCCTCGCTCGCGGAGGCCGGCCGGCACCCGGACTACTGGCGGTTCCTGACCGAGCTGGACGGGGTGCGGGAGACCGCCGCGCAGGTGGTGGCGATGATCCGGGGCGAGCACGCCGGCCGCTAGGCCGGACTCGTGGATCCTGCCGGATGCACCGGCCGGCGACCGGAGCCGGCGGTACGCTGCGGGCATGCCTCGTTACGACTTCCGCTGCCGTGCCTGCGGCGCCACCTTCGAACTGCGCCGCACCATGGCGCAGGCCAACGACCCCGCCGTCTGCCCGCAGGGTCACCCGGACACCGTGAAGCTGCTCTCCACCGTCGCGGTGACCGGCGCGGCCGGCGCGGCCGCCCCGCAACCCGCCGGTGGTGGCGGCTGCTGCGGAGGCGGCTGCTGCGGCTGAGGGCCCGCTACCGCGGCTAGGACCGCTCGGCCCGGACGCGGGCGAGGAGGGTGCGCACGATCTCCTCGCCCGCGAGCACCCCGCGCTCCGTCAGCGCGGTCACCGAACCACCGCTCTCGGCCGGCCAGCCCAGCTCCGCCAGCTCGCCGTGGCCGGGGCGCCAGGCCTGGTCCGCCGCCAGCAGCAGGTCCGCGTCGAGCAGCGAGTCACCCGCCGCCAGCACCAGCGGCGAGCCGCCGACCCGCCGGACCACCTCGGCCAGCGCCGCGCTCTTGGTCAGCGGCTTCGGCACGGCGTACACCTTGCGCCCCTGCGGCGAGACGGTCCAGCCGCGCTCCGCGCACCACCCGGTAAGCTCCACCAGCCACCCGGCCGGCAGCAGCTCCCGCTCGACCACCAGGTAGGCGAAGAGCCCCTCGGCCGTGCGCAGCCCGCGGGTCCACGCCGGGTCGGCGCGGCGGGCCAACTGCTCGACCACCTCGCCCAGCGTGGCGCAGTCGGCGGCGAGCCGGGCGGCCACCACGGCGTCCCACTCCGGGTCGGCCGCGCCGTCCACCAGCAACCGCCCGCCGTTGCCGCAGATCGCGTAGGACGGTCGCCAATTCGCCACCGGGCCGGGCAGGTTGACCCGGGCGTACTGTTCCCGGGTCCGCGTGGTGACCGGGACGATGATCGCCTCGGCGGCCAACTCGCCCAGCAGCCGGGCCGCTTGCTCGGTCAGATAGGAGAGCGGCGCGCCCTCGCGCCACTCCACGCAGCGCAGCGGCGTGGAGTGGTCGGCCCGGCCCAATCCCGAAGCCCGCCGGGAGTAGATCAGTGTGCGGTCCAGATCGCAGGCGACCAGAGTGAGTTGATGCGCCATCAGGCGAAGGCCAGGCCCGTCTCGTCGGTCACCCCGCCACGGCTGAACCGCGGGTGGATCAGGCCGACGCAGGAGTACGGCAGCCCGTCCACCTCCTCCACCGGCACGCCGCGCTGCGCGGCCAGCAGCCGCACGTGCTCCAGGTCGCTGCCCGCCCCGCGCCGGGCCAGCACCCGCCAGGGCACCCGGCGCAGCATCACCCGGGTGGTCTCGCCGACCCCGGGCTTGACCAGGTTGACGTTGCCGATGCCGTACTCCGCGCTGATCCGCTCCACCGCCGCCCAGCCCTCCCAGGTGGGCGTGCGGTCCTCGGCGGCCAGCACCAGCGCCGCCGCGGCGGCCTCCTCGCGCACGGCGGGGAAGTGGTCGGTGACGGTGTCCAGGAAGGCGTGCGAGACGTCGGCGCCGGCCAGCTCCGGGTAGTGCTTGGCGCCGTGGAAGTCGCCCGGGCCGATCAGGTCGTCACGCAGCACGGTGCGCGAAACCAGGCCGGAGACCGTGGAGTTGAGGCAGGCGGACGGGATCAGGAAGTCGTCCCGGGTGCCGTAGCTGCGCACGCAGCGGCCGGGGTCGGCGAGCACCGCCAGCTCCGGGTCGAAGGGGGTGTCCGCCAGCGCGTCGGCCAGCTCGCGGGCGATCGCGCCCTTGCCCGTCCAGCCGTCCACGAACGCGACATCGGCCGGGTCGTGGTGAGCGGCGAGGTAGCGCAGCGCGACCCGGTCGATGCCCTTGCCGCGGACGATCGAGACGGCGTAGTGCGGCGCGTCGATCCCGTGCACGGCGACCAGCCAGCGGCGGACCAGGATGCCGACCGGCGTGCCGGCCCGGGCCAGTGAGGCGATCACCACGCCCCGCCCGCGCTCCCGCAGCAGCGCCTCGGTGACCGTGCCGACGGCCAGCGCGATCCGCCGCGCCGAGCCGCGCAGTGCCTGGTGGAACAGCTCCTGGTACTCGGGGCTCGGCTGGTACTCGACCGGCAGCGACTCCGCGTAGTGCGCGCCGCCGGACTGCACCGCCTCCTCGCGCTCCTCGACGGGCGCCTCCAGGGCGATCCCCGACAGGTCGGACAGCAGCCAGCCGACCTCGGCGGCCGCGTACGAGGAGAACTCGGGACCGTGGAGCGGCCGGGGCAGCGACGGCGGGAGGTCGGTCGGCATCGGGAGGCTCGCCTTCGAGGGGGCACCCGGTCGGGCACTGGTCAGGGCAGACGGCAGGGGTCGGGCGGGCGGCGGCGCGGGGAGTCCGGTCACCGGGTGGCCAAACGTACGGGCCGCCAGCTGGGTTCCAGCGGCGGGCCGGACGGGGGCACGAAGGACGGGAGCACCGTCAGCAGCACCCGGTCGGTCACCCCCGCCAGCCGCCCGGTCAGCCCCGCGAGCTCGGGCGTGTCGCCCACCGAGTCCACTACCAGCACGATCGCGTCGAACCGCCGCGCCGGGTCGGCCCCGGGCGCGACGTTGTACGCGTACCGTTCCCGCGGCCCGTCCGCCGGGGCGTCGTGGGCGGGGAAGGTCAGCGCCGTCCGGATCGCGTAGCCGGGGTCGTCCACGGCCAGCACCGGCGAGCGGGTGGTGCTGGAGAACCGGACGTCCGCCCGCTCCCCCAGCCGCTCGGCCAGCGCGTCGGCCAGCCGCAGCGGCACGTACATCAGCTCCTCGCAGCCCAGCACCAGGACTCGGCGCTCGTCACCGCGCAGCGCGGCGGCCACCCGGGTGGTCAGGCCGGGCAGGGTGCGGGCCAGCAGCTCACCGTGAGCGGGGGTGAAGCCGTGCCGTCCGCCGTCGGGCAGGTCGGCCGGCCAGTCGGGGTCGACCCGGACGACCGGTGCGCCTCCTCCGCCGGCCGTCCCGGTGACCGCGTCCGTGGCCGGCTCCGGGCCCGTGGCCAGCGCCGCCGCCAGCCGGCCGGCCCGCTCGACCGTCCCCTCGGGCAGCTCCAGCCTCCCCTCGGCCAGCGCGACCGCCTCCACCCGAGCGCCCAACTCCCGGGCGAACGTGGCGAGTCGGTCGCGATCCGCCGGTCCGCGGAGGTCCACCAGCGAGGCCAGCACATAGCGCTCCCGCGGCCGGCGCCGGTGCAGAGCGGCGATCGTGTTCAACACCGTCCGCCCGGTGGACAGTTCGTCGTCAACCAGGACCAACGGGCCTGCTCCGGCGAACAGTTGGGGGTCGGCCGGCAACAGCAGGTGGGAGGTGGCGTGCGAGTGCTCCTCCTCGAACCCGCCGGCCGACGCCACCCCGGCCACCGACCGCCGGGTGGAGTGCAGGTACGGCACGCCGAGCGCCTCGGCCACGCAGTGTCCGAGGCCGGTCGCGGTCTCCGCGTAGCCGAGCACCACCGCCCGCCCGGCCTCCGCCGGGCCGATCAACTCCCCTATTCGCCGGCCGAGTCGGTGCCCGGCGCCGCGCACCACGGCCGGCCGCTGCGGCACGTGCTTGCCGAGCACCCGGGAGACCAACAGCTGGGCCCGCCGTTCGTTGCCGTGCCGGATGGCCAGCCCGAGCAGCTCCGGCAGCTCCGCCGGGCCGCGCAGCGCCATGCCCAGCCGCTCGGTCACCCACCGGCCGCTCCACACCCCGCTCATCGCGCCCCCGCCAGCACACCGAGCTCCGCGCCCGAGGCCGCCGCGAGCAGCTCCGCGAACCCGACACCCGCCCGGGCCACCCCGAACACCTCGGCCCGCCGCATCACCCGCTCCGCCCAGGCCCGGTGCGGCCCGGCCTCGTTCATCTTGTTGGTGTACGCCGACCGCCGCGCCCCGCCGCCCCGCCGCTGCTGCGCCAGCACGTCGCCCGCGTCGCAGTACTCCTCGTGCGTCACCACCGACCGGGCGTGCACCACCGGTACCTGGCCCGGGTGGATGCAGGTCTTGCCCACCAGCCCGTTGGCGCGGTCGAGTTCGAGCTCCCGCAACAGCCCCTCCGCCCCGAAGTACTCCCAGACCGGCCCGGTCACGGTGTACCCGGTCCCGTCCGACCGGCCCAGCACGTTGACGACGTCCCCGATCACCCCCGCCACCACCGCCAGGTCGTACACGGTCACCCCGGCCGAACGCCGCAGCCCGTACGCCGAACAGAGGTCGGTCACCCCGAGCCGCACCGCGAGCACCCGCTCGCGGTAGCGGTCGAGCAGCGCGGCGATCCCGAACAGCCGGGCGCGCCGGCTCTCCAGGTGGGCGAGGACCGGCGACTCCAGCACGGGCATCGCGAACAGCCGTTGCCCGCAGGCCTGCTCGGCCGCGACCAGCCGCTCCAGGTACTCCGCGCCGTCCTGGTCGGTGAACTTGGGCAGCACGAACCCGCTGAGCAGCCCGGCCGCCGGGCCGAGCCGGCGAACCAGCCCGGTGATCTGCCCGGGCGTGCGGACCCGGACGAAGAGCAACGGCAGCCGGTCCACCGGCCGCAGCCCGCGCAGCTGCTCGACCAGGTTCCGCTCGGCGCCGGCCACCTCGCCCTCGGCTATCGCGTCCTCCAGGCAGAGCACCATCGAGGTCACCCCGCGGGCCGCCTGCTTGCGCAGGTCCTCGGCCAGCGCGGGCCGGGTGGCGGGGCAGTAGAGGGTGGCACCCAGCGCGGTGGCGAGCGTGCCGGCGGCACTGTGGCGGTCGAACGGCACCGGCTCGGACAGGAAGAGCCGTTGGCGCGCGTCGGCGCCGAGGTGGCCGAAATGGCGCAAGGTGAACTCCCGGAGGGGAACGCGGAAACCGGGCTTCCCGTGCTCGGCCCATCATCCTGAAGCATCGAATTTTCGGAAGATTACCGTCCGATTCGCCATTCACAAACCACTTGCGACGGCGCGCAAGCATCCGCGTCCACGACCCGGCGGCCCCCGGCGTTGTCCACGACGGCGCCGAACGGGCAGGATGGGCCGTTATGACGCACGTGATGGCCAAGGGCGCCAACATCTCGCTGGCCGTGGCGGCGGTCCGGGTCGTGCTGCGCTGGGCCGGCGCCCCGGGCGGGCCCGACGTGGACGCCTCCGCGCTGCTGCTCGGCGTGGACGGCCGGGTCCGCTCCGACGCCGACTTCGTCTTCTACAACCAGCCGCGCCACCCCTCCGGCCTGGTCCGGCACCTGCCCAAGCAGCGACTGACCGAGAGCGACGAGATCGCCGACAGCATCGAGGTCGACCTGGCCAAGCTGCCGGCCGAGATCGACCAGGTGGTGCTGGCCGGGTCCGCCGAGGAGGGCTCGTTCCGCGCGGTGCACGGGCTGCGCGTGCTGCTGTACGACGCGGCCCCGACGGCGGCCGGGGCCGCGCCGCTGGCCGAGTTCCCGGTGGCCGACGTCGAGGAGGTCTCCGCGCTGGTCTGCGGCGAGCTCTACCGGCGGGCGGGCACCTGGAAGTTCCGGGCGGTCGGGCAGGGCTACGCCTCCGGGCTCGGCGGCCTGGCCACCGACTTCGGCATCGCGGTGGAGGACGACGAGCCGGCCGCCCCCGCCGTCCCGGCCCCGGCCGCGCCCGCCCGCGCACCGCGCGAGGAGCCCGGCACCTACACGCTGGCCCCCGCCGTCCCGGCCTCCGCCGCCGCGGCCACACCGCCGCCGGTGCCGACCCCGGCAGCGGCCGCGGCGGCCCCGACCATCGCCGCCCCGCCGCGCCCCACCGCGCCTCCGACGCTCCCGCCGCCCAGCGCGCCGCCCGGCTACGGCTACCCGCAGCAGCCCACCACCACCGGCTACCCGGCCCCGCCGCAACCGCAACCGCAACCGGCCTACGGCTACCCACCGACCGCTCCGCCGCCGCCCGGCTACGGCTACCCGCCCCAGCAGCCCGGCTACGGCTACCCCCCGCAGCCCGCCCCGCAGACCGTGCCGCTCCCCCCACCGGACCCGACCTTCGTGCTGCCCCCGCAGGGCCCGCAGTTCCAGTCCCGCTGATCCCGACGGCCCGCCCCGGAACGGGCGGGCCGGGCCGTCACCCCTGCGGCTCCTTGTAGCCGCGCTGCCACTGCATCCCGAAGCCGTACAGCCGGTCCAGGTCCGACTGGAACCCGTGCACGTACCGCACCTCGCGACGCACCGTCAGCTGCCCGCCCTGGTTCTCGATCAGCACCACCGCGCAGGAGCGCGCCGACGGCGCCCGCTCGTCCAGGTTCACCTCGATCCGCGGCCCGCTCGGCGGCACGATCTGGATCTGCGCGTGGGTCTGGTCGAAGGCCGGCGTGCCGTCGTAGATGTAGACGAAGATCAGCAGCCGCCGGAACTGGTCCTTCTTCTCCAGGTTGACGTACATCGTCTCGCCGGAGGGCGCACCGTACTGGTCGTCCCCGCTCAGCTTGATGTACGGCGGGTGCTGCAGGTCCCCGAAGAACTGGCCGAGCGGCTGCACCACGCCCCGCGTCCCGTCCGTGAGTTCGTACATGCAGGCCAGGTCGAGGTCCACGTTGAGCTGCCCGCCTTGGAAGCCGTCCGGTTCGGTCGGGCGCAGCAGCCGTGGCTGGAGCAGCCGGCGGCGCAACTGGCCCTGCGAGCGGGTGTCGGCCCGCTGCGACCAGTGCAGGTTCACGTAGAGCGTGCCGGTGGTCGGCCCGTCCCCGGTGATCGGGTGGTGGGGCCGGGACTTGGTCAGCGTGACCTTGCCCCCGACGCTCACCGGGTCCGCCGCGAGGTGGCGCTCCCCCCGCAGGAACTCCCAGACCGTGACCATGCCGACCGCCCCCAACCCCTCGTGGCCCGCGCCTGACGGACCCTCGTCTGACCGATCATTCCGTACCGGACCGGCCGACGGCCGACCGGAATCCGCGCACTGCGTCCATACCCGCCCGGCCTGCTGAGTCACCGTCGGTTCGGACACCCACTCGGCGGATGGTCGGTCAACCTCGGATCCCGTAGCATGCCGGCGCTCCGGACGCGATATCGTCTAGCCGCACAGGTGTCCTTCCGTCACACCTGGGCACGCCCCGCCGGCCGACGCCGGCGCGACGCACCGTCAGGGGGCCGTGCCCGGTGGGGAGGCCGGCGCCACCCGGTCTGCACCAGTCACCGGAATCCCGAAACCCTGCTCTGACCTGCGGAAAGCAGAGGCCCACGCCGTCATGACACTCTCCTCCATACAGCTGGTCTGGGCCGTCGTCGGCGGCGCGGCCCTGCTCTTCACGGCCATCCTGGTGGCCACCCTGCGCTACAAGACGAAGCAGGCCGAGGAGAGCGGGGACTCCTGGGAGCGCAGCGAGGAGCGCCGCCGGCGCAAGGAGATGGTCTACGGAATCGCCTCCTACGTCCTGCTGTTCTGCTGCGCCGGGGTCGCCGCCGCGCTCTCCTTCCACGGCCTGGTCGGCTTCGGCACCCAGAACCTCGGGCTCTCCGGGGGCTGGGAGTACCTGGTCCCGTTCGGCCTGGACGGCGCCGCGATGTTCTGCTCCGTCCTCGCCGTCCGCGAGGCCAGCCACGGTGACGCCGCGCTCGGCTCCCGCCTGCTGGTCTGGGTCTTCGCGATCGCCTCGGCCTGGTTCAACTGGGTGCACGCCCCGCGCGGCGGCGGGCACGCCGGCGCCCCGCAGTTCTTCTCCGGCATGTCGATCTCGGCGGCCATCCTCTTCGACCGGGCGCTCAAGCAGACCCGCCGGGCCGCGCTGCGCGAGCAGGGCCTGATACCGCGCCCGCTGCCGCAGATCCGGATCGTCCGCTGGCTGCGGGCCCCGCGCGAGACCTACGCGGCCTGGTCCCTGATGCTGCTGGAGAACGTGCGCAGCCTGGACGAGGCGGTCGAGGAGGTCCGCGAGGAGCGGCAGGCCAAGCTGGACGCCAAGGTCCGCGCCCGCAGCGCCGACCGGCGCGAGCGCGCCGAGCTGAAGGCGATCTCCCGCCAGGGCGGCGGGATGCTCGCCCGGGCCCGCGGCGGCCGGCAGGTGCCCGCGCTGACCGCCGGCGCCGGCGACGGCCAGGCCGCTACGGAGCCTGCACTAGCCGCAACCGAGGACCCGACCGACCGCGACCGTCCGGCCGCGCTGGAGCCCGTCGCCGCGGGCCGGGCCAGCCGGCGCGCCGGCACGGACCGCCCGTCCGCCAGCATCGATCTGACCGCGGAGGACGACACCCTCTCGCTGCCCCGGCTGGACTCGCCGCTCGACTCCCTGGAGCGCAAGCTGCGCGCCATCGAGCAGCGCCTCGGCTGAGCGACCGGACGGACCGACGGCGGGGGGGGGGGGGGGGGGGGGGGGGGGGGGGGGGGGGGGGGGGGGGGGGGGGGGGGGGGGGGGGGGGGGGGGGGGGGGGGGGGGGGGGGG
>NZ_JBVHLF010000068.1:24500-41258 GCF_055559155.1 Kitasatospora sp. NPDC024654 | reverse complement strand
CCCCCCCCCCCCCCCCCCCCCCCCCCCCTCCCCCCCCCCCCCCCCCCCCCCCCCCCCCCCCCCCCCCCCCCCCCCCCCCCCCCCCCCCCCCCCCCGGCGGGGATCGGCCAGCAGGGTCATCGGACCTCCAACGCGTCGTGGTCGAGCCGGTAGGTGGCCTCGACCAGGTCGAGGGCGGCGATCCCGCCGTCCTGATGGGCGGCCGGGTCGGCCAGGGCGGTCTCGAAGGCGGCCAGGATGCCCTGGTACTCGTGCCAGAGCGAGGCCTTGAAGCCGTGGTGGCCGGCCAGCAGGTCGGCCCGGTGGACCGTACCGTCGGCCAGCTCGACTTCCACGTCCTTGCACTCGCCGTCGTAGGACCAGTCCAGCTCGACCCGGGCGCGTGCCGCCGGGCCGGAGGCGGTCGGTGTGCTGGCGGTCAGTTCGATCACGGCCTGCCGGTCCAGCCCGGTCGCGTCCCGGTCGATCCGGGCCGCGTCCACGGTGACCTCGCCGAGCAGCAGCCGGACCAGGTCGAAGGCGTTCGGCCCGTTGTCAGCCACGCAGCCACCGCCGCAGCGCGCCGGGTCCAGGTACCAGCGGTCCCGGCCGACGTGCTCCTCGATCCGCTCCAGGTAGCGGACGGTGACCTTGGTGATCGGGCGGCCCAGGCAGCCGGCGGCCAGTCGGATCGCCTCGGCGTTGTAGCGCCGGTGGAACGCGGTGAGCAGCGGCACCCCCCGCTCGGCGGCCAGCGCGGCCAGCGCCCGGGCGTCGGCCGAGCGGATCGCCAGCGGCTTCTCCACGCAGACCGGCAGGCCGGCCGTCAGTAGGTCGCGGCAGAGCGCGAAGTGGGCGTCGTTGGGCACGGTGACGATCACCCCGGCCAGCTCGGGATGGGCCGCCAACAGTGCCCGGTGGTCCCGGTGGGCGGGCAGACCGGCCGCCCGGGCGGGGGCCAGCGCGGCCTCCTCCAGGTCGCAGACGGCGGCCGCCCGCAGCCCGGGGGCCTGCTCCAGGGCGGCCAGGTAGAAGCGGGAGATGACGCCCAGTCCGATCACCGCGAGTGGACGCGGCGCCCCTGCCGCGGTCATCGCCCGGCCCCCAGCGGCGCGGGCGCGGTCAGGCCGGTCGTGGCGGCCAGCTCGGTCAGCTCGCGGTAGCGGGCCGGGGCCAGCGGCACGCCCTGCCGCCGGTGCCGCTCGGCCAGCTCGCCCTCCAGCAGCCCCGGGTAGCCGACCGGCCGGCCGGGCTCGACCGGCGGGCAGTCCAGCAGAGTGCCGAACAGCCCGCCGGCGTCCTTGTCGAACTCCGCCGCCGGCCGCAACGCGCCGGGGGCCACGGCCAGCGCGAGGAAGCCGATGTCGTCGTCCCGGCCGGTCGGGCCGCCGTCGCCGGTCAGCGCCTCGGCGGCCGGCCCGAGCCCGGCGCCGGCCAGCAGCGCGCCGAGCACCTCGACCACCAGCCCGAGCCCGTACCCCTTGTACGCGCCGCCCTCCGGGCTGCCGCCCAGCCAGAGCAGGTGCGCCTCGCCGCGGTCGAAGGCGGCCGGGTCGGTGACCGGCCGCCCGTCCTCGCCGGCCAGCCAGCCGGCCGGGATCCGCTGGCCGGCCCGGGCGGCGGCCCGGATCCGGCCGGTGGGGACCGCCGTGGTGCTCATGTCCAGCACGAACGGGTGGTGCGGCCCGGCCGGCGCGGCCACGCTGAGCGGGTTGGTGCCGAGCATCGCCACCCGGCCGCCCGGCGGGCGGGCGATCCGCTGCCGGCCGCAGTTGGAGGCGAGCAGCCCGATCCGGCCGCGCCGCGCCGCCCGCAGGGTGTGGAAACCCGCGCAGCCGAGGTGGGTCGCGCCGCGGACCGAGACCAGGCCGACGCCGTGCCGCCCGGCCCGCTCGACCGCGAGGTCCATCGCCTCCGGCGCGGCCCACAGGCCCAGCGCGCGGTGGGCGTCCAGCAGCACGGCGGCGCCCAGGTCAGCCAGCACCTCGGGCTCGGCGGCCGGGTCGGTCCGGCCCTGGTCGAAGAGCGGGAGGTAGAGCCGGGTGAGGTTGGTCAGGCCGTGCGAGGTCAGGCCGGTGAGGTCGCCGTAGCAGAGCGCCTCGGCGGCGAGCTCGGCCCGGGCTGCCGGCACGCCGCGTCGTTCGAAGACGGCGGCGGTGAAGCGCAGCAGCTCGGCGTGGGCCACCAGCACGGCGGGCGCGGTGCCGGCCGGCCGGGCGGCGGGGACGCGGGCGCCGTCGCCCTCCTCGGCGGCGGACGGCGGGGGCGCGGGGGTCAGCTGCGACATGCGGAGTCCTCGGCGGGGGTCGGGTGGGGCAGCGGGGGCTCGGGCCGGTCCGGCGGATCCTTCCGGGTCCGTGGGACCGGCCCTAGGGGTCGGCGTCGAAGGCGGCGATCAGGTCGGCGACCGTCCGGGCGAAGCGGGCCAGCTCCGCGGCGGTCACGAACTCGCCCTCCGCGTGGGCGTGGTTGCCCTCCAGCGTGCCCGGCCCGAGCACCACGGTGGCGGTGCCCGGCCGGTCGGCCAGCCAGATCGCGTCACAGGTGAAGGCGGGCTGGTCGGCGGGCCAGGCCGGCACGCCGGCGGTGGCCAGCAGCCGGGCGAGCCACTCGCCGGTGCTTTCGTCCGGGGTCAGCGCCGGCAGGCCGCGCTTGAGCCAGTCCAGCCGGGTGATCCGCTCGGCGTCGGCCGCCGTGCGGGCCAGCAGCGGGACGTCGGCGAACCGCTCGGCGAAGGCGCGCAGCCCGTCCGCGAGGGCGGTCGGGACGGCGGTGGCCAGCCGCTCGGCGGTGGCGGAGTCGGGGTAGGCCAGGTTGAGCAGCAGCTCGCCCCGACCGTAGACCCGGTTGTGCAGCCGGCCGGTGTGCAGCCCGGCCACGCAGAGCTGCCCGGCGCCCGGGTCGATGGCCGCGGCCAGGTGCTGGGCCAGGAAGCCGAGCAGCACGGTCGCGTTGTGGCCGGCCGCCGGACGGTCGTCGATGGCGTCCTCGCCGGTTGCCCGGATCCGAGCGGTCATCGCCGCCGTGGAGCGCGGCAGCGCGCGGTTGCCGGTCGGCTCGCAGAACACGTTGAGCCGGCCGTAGTGTCCGGCGGCGACCAGCGGACGGGTGCCGAAGGTGCCCAACGCGCCGCCCTCCTCGCCCGCCACGGCCTGCACCAGCACGCAGATCCGCTCGGCCAGCCCGGGCCGCTCGGCCTGCGCGGCCCGCAGGCCGGCCAGTAGCGCGACCGCCGGGCCCTTGGCGTCCACCGCGCCCCGGCCGGTGAACCGGCCGCCGTCCGGGCCGGGGTGGTGGCCGACCGGCTGCACCCCGGCGACGGTGTCCAGGTGGACGTTGAACATCACCGTCCGTTCCCGCGGCGCCGGGCCGCCGAGGCGCAGCAGCAGGCTCGGCTGGCGGGCCAGGAACTCCGGGTCGGCGGCCGCCGCCGTGCGCACCGGCAGCGGGACCTCGGGTGCCTCGACCCAGTGCGGCTCCGGGGGGCCGTGTCGCAGCACGGCGAAGCCGAGCTCCGCGGCGGCGTCGGCGTAGCAGAGCTGCGCCTCGGCCAGCCGGGCCGCGTGGTCACCGCTCTCCAGCGGCCCGGCGGTGGGCAGTTGCAGCAGGTCCAGCAAGAGCTGGTGGTCGGCCGGGGTCAGCACGGCCTCGGCCGGCTCGGCGGGAGCCGGCCCGGTCGGGGTCAGCACGGCACCCGCTCCAGACCGGCCGGGTCGGACCGCCAGCCGGACCCGCTCGCCACCCGCTCGGCGAGCGCGCGCAGCGCCCGCCCGCTGGCGAGGAAGGCCGCCCGGCACTCGGCCGGCCCGTCCCGGTGCCCCTCGTGCGGGCGGACCGCGAGGTGTGGCTCGATCGACCAGCCGCCCCGGTAGCCGCCCTCGGCCAGCAGCCGCAACGCGTCGGTGACCTGCGCGTCGCCCTCGCCGGGCAGCCGGTACTCGGGGGCCGCGGGCCCGCCGACCGCGTCCTTCACGTGCACGTGCCGGACGTGGCCGGCCAGTTCGCGCAGCATCGGGTAGGAGCGGTAGTCGTGCGCGGCGCCGTTGCCGGTGTCGAAGAGCAGGCCGAAGGCGTCCTCGCGGACGGCCGCCACCAGCCGCAGCGCCCGGGTCGCGTCCCGGCCGGCCCAGCCCGAGCAGTTCTCGTGCAGCAGCACCAGGCCGGCGTCGGCGGCCCGGTCGGCCAGCGCGCCGATCCGGCGGACCACCTCCCGCTCCCACCCGTCGTCCGGCCGGCCGTCGTTGGGGTAGGACATGATCCGTACGAAGCGGGTGCCGAGCACCGCGCAGCGCTCGGCCAGCACCGCCAGCTCGGCCAGCTCGGCGGCGAAGTCGCAGTCGACCGGGCGGGACCAGCCGCCGATCCGGGAGGCCACCACCGGTACCACCAGCCCGGCCTCGGCGATCCGGGCGGCGGCCCGGGTGAACTCCGGGCCGCTCAGCTGGTCCACCCCGAGGCCGTCCACCGTGCGCAACTCGATGGCACGCCAACCGAGTTCGAGGGTGACGTCGATCTGGTCGGTGATCCCGGGGGCGGCCTCGTCGGCCACTCCGCAGTAGAAGATCCGTTGCACGTCCAGCTGGGGCCCGGCCGTCAGCTCAGCGGGCATGGGTCAACTCCAGTTCGCGGTCGACCGGTTGGGAGGGTCCGGCGGTGGCCCGGCTGATCCGCTTGGCGTCGGCGAGCAGCCCGACCGCCCGGACGTGCTGCTCGAACTCGGCGGGCGGAAACGGCCGTTCGTCCAGGAATCGACCGTAGGTGCGCCGCAGGTAGTGGCCGAGCGAGTCGTCGGGGAAGACCTCGTGGGAGTTCAGCCGCCGCCCGGAGAGCCGGAGATGGGCGTACTCGTCGTCCGCGCTGCCCGGATAGTGGCCGATCGCCGTGCCGTGTTGGAAGCGCAGCGTGATCCGCCGCTCGCGGATCGGCGAGGCCAGGTTGGAGACGATCTCGGTGCGTACTCCACCGCGGTGCGCCAGCACCAGCCGGGCCGAGGCCAGCGCCGGGCGCAGCTGGTCGCCGACCCGCAGGTCCTGGCAGCCCGCCTGGACCACCTCGGCGTCCCCGGCGAGGCGAAGCGCGACCCCGAGCGAGTGCGGGATCTCGATGTCGAAGGCGGTCGGATGGCCGTGGGTGTGCAGCGAGCGGCGGATTCGCGGCTTGTGCTGGCGCACCGAGATCCGCCGAAGTGGTCCGAGTCCGCCCTGGACGACCAGCCCCTCCAGCCGCTCGGTCAGCGTGCTGGCCAGCCAGGGAGCGACCACCGAGACCGCCAGCCGCTCGATGCGGACCAGCCGGGCGAGCGCGGCGAGGTCGCTGTGGTGGGCGCTGAGCGGCTTCTCGATGATCAGCCGGCGGAACCCGAGCTCCACCAACTCGCCGACCAGGGCTGCTCGTTCCTCGGGTGGCGTGCAGAGGTGGACCACCGTGCGGGCCGGTTCCAGCTGTTGTCGGGCCGCCGCCGGCGAGGCGACCAGTCGGACCTCCGGCCCGCCGGGCACCGCTGCCGGCCGCGGGTCCACGGCCAGGATCGGGCCGTCCGCGAAGAGTCTGCGGCCCGGCTCGCGCCGGAGCCTGAGCAGCACGGGGATGTGCAGCCCGGCGCCCGCGCGGCCGAGACCGACGACCAGGGTGCGGAGCATCGCGGAGCGCCTCCAGGCGTGAAGGGATGGGGAGTTGGAGTGATGGGAGCCTGCCGGTGGACCGGTGGCACGGGAGGGGCGCGGGCCAGCGCCGGGCGCCCGCGCCGACCGGCCACAGCCTGCCGATCAAGCTGACGAGAAGTCAATTCGCTTTGGGGTGTTCCTTCACGAAAGGGTGGATTATCAACGATCAGCACTCTTTTGACGGTATTGCCGAGTGTTGTTGACGTAGCCTCGGGCCCCCGGCGCGGGATCATTCCGGATCCCCGCCGGTGATCCCGTCCGGCCGATCCCGTCCTCCCGAGGGGGAGCGTTGCAGCGTTCCGCGACCACCAGTCCCGTAGCCGGTACCGCGGCCGACGGCGGTCCGCCGCGGCAGATCGCCGCGCACCGCCGGGTGCCGTTCTTCAGTCAGGCCCGCGGCTACGCCGAACTCTGGCCGCTGATCGAGCGCTACGCCACCGAGGTGCTGGACGACGGCAAGTTCTCGCACGGCCGCCAGGTCGAGCGCTTCGAGCGCGCGCTGGCCGAGTACACCGGTGTCCGGCACGTGATCGGCGTCAACAGCGGCACCGACGCGCTGGTGCTGCTGCTGCGCGCGGCCGGACTGCGGCCGGGTGACGAGGTGGTGGTCCCGGCGTTCAGCTTCGTGGCCAGCGCCAGCTCGGTGGTGCTGGCCGGTGGCCGTCCGGTCTTCGTCGACATCGACCCGGAGAGCTACGCGCTCGACCCGGCCGGGCTCGAGGCGGTGCTCACCGAGCGGACCAGGTTCGTGATGCCGGTCCACCTCTTCCACCGGCTCGCCGACATGGCGGCGGTCGGCGAGATCGCCGACCGGCACGGGCTGACCGTGCTGGAGGACAGCGCGGAGGCGATCGGCATGCGGATCGGCGACCGCCACGCGGGCCGGTTCGGGGCCGGCGGGGTGCTGTCGTTCTTCCCGACCAAGACCCTCGGCGCGATCGGCGACGCCGGCGCGATCCTCACCGACGACGACGCGATCGCCCGGACCGCCGACGCGCTGCGCCACCACGGCCGGTTCGGGCGGACCATCGGCAACTTCCCGGCGATCAACACCAGCACCTCGCTGCCCGGTTGCAACAGCAAGATGGACGACCTGCAGGCCGCCGTGCTGCTCGCCAAGCTCGGCCGGCTGGACGCCGACATCGCCCGCCGCGCCGAGCTGGCCCGGGCCTACGACCAGCGGCTGGCCGGCCTGCCCGGGCTGCTGCGCCGGCCGCCGGTCGGCGGGATCGAGGGCCAGGTCTTCTACGTCTACCTGATCGAGACCGAGCGACGCGACGAGCTGGTGGCCCACCTGGCCCGGCACGGCGTGGAGACCGAGACCTACTACCCGAGCCCGCTGCACCTGCAGCCCTGCTTCGCGGAGCTCGGCCACCGCCCGGGCGACTTCCCGGCCGCCGAGGCGGCCTGCACCCGCGCGGTGGCGCTGCCGCTCTACCCCGACCTCGAACTCGACCAGGTCGACACCGTCTGCGCGCTGATCCGCGGCTTCCTCACCGGTGACCCGGTCTCCGGCGGCGCCGCGCCCGACCCGGCAGGAGTCCCGGCATGACCCTCGGCATCGAAGCCCGCCCGCTGATCCCGTTCTTCCCCCCGGACCTCTTCGAGGAGGACCGCGCGGTGCTGCTCCGGCTGCTCCGGGAGACCGGTACCCACCCCGCCCAGCGCTTCATCCTGGGCGAGCGGACCGCGCGGCTGGAAGGGGAGTTGGCCGAGCAACTGGGCGCGGCCGACGTGATCGCCTGCGGCAGCGGCACCTCGGGGCTCACCCTGATCCTGGCCGCGATGGAGATCGGCCCGGGTGACGAGGTGGTGGTGCCGGCCTTCGGCTGCGCGCCGCTGGCCTCCAGCGTGCTGAGCGTGGGCGCGGTGCCGGTCTTCGCCGACGTCGACCCGTGGCTGATGGTGGTCGATCCGGAGTCGATGGCGAGCCGGATCACCTCGCGCACCAAGGCGTTGATGCCCGCGCACGTGTTCTCGGTGATGGCCGACATGCCGGCCGTGGCGGCGCTGGCCGAGCGGCACGGCCTGCGGCTGCCGGAGGACTCCGCGGTGGCCCAGGGCGGCGTGCTGGCCGGCCGTCCGGCAGGCCTGTGGGGCGAGGCGGGGGTGTACTCGTTCGTCCAGGTGAAGACCTTCGGGATGGCCGGCGAGGGCGGTGTGGTGGTCACCCGGAACGCCGAACTCGGGCGCACGGTGAGGATGTTGCGCAACCACGGGCAGGACGGCCGGGAGCGCTTCCGACACCACCGGATCGGCTGGAACAGCCGCTTCGACGAACTGCAGGCGGCCTTCCAGCTGCACCGGTTGCCCGGCCTGCCCGCCCGGCTGGCCCGCCGGGCCGAGATCGCGGCCTACTACGGCGAGCGGTTCGCCCCGCTCGCCGAGCGCGGGGTGCTGGCCCCGCCGCCGGGTGTCGAGGGCCGCTGCTACTACGTCTACACGTTGCTCGCCGAGCGGCGGGACGCGCTGCGCGACCACCTGGCCGCCAGCGGGGTGGCCTCGCACGCCTACTATCCGCAGGCACTGCCCCGGCAGCCGGCCTTCCAGCGCTACGTCCGGCCGGGCGCGGACTGCCCGGCCGCCGACCGGGCCGCCGCGCGGGCACTGTCCATCCCGGTCTATCCGCACCTGACGGACACCCAGGTCGAGCGGATCGCCGACGCGGTCACCGAGTTCGCGCTCAACTGACTCTCCTTGCCGTCTGGTTGGCGGATCGCACGACTACGAACGGGCCCGTGGCGCCGGTCAACACCGGTCACCACGGGCCCGCCGTGCGAGTGAAGATCAACGCCCATCCGGGTGATCTTGGTGACTGTCGGCGCGGCCGCTCGTGGCGCCCGCGGGACCGCGAGATCCCTTGGCGCACAAGGGAGGGCACCGCCCGATCCGCCGCGACACGCAGGGTGATCGACTGAATCCCCGCTGTGATCAACTGGCGCCGCAGTCGGGCACCGGGCCCGGCGCGTCCAAGGAGGACCCATGCAACTCACGGCCAAGCGTTCCGTCGCCCTCGCGATCGCCGGTCTCGCGGTCGGGACGGTCGGCGCGCTGACCGTCCCTGCTCTGGCGAGCAGCCAGTCGGTGCGGGTGGCGAACGTGCCGTCCCTCACCCTGGACTTCAACGGCACCAATGACGAGGCCGGCTCGGCCCAGTCGGTGGGCACCGCCTTCGGTGGCACCGCTCGGGTCAAGGACACCAACGGCAACCTCATCGGCACCGCCTACGACCTCTGCGACAAGGACCGGATCGGCGGCAGGACCGACGAGGTCTTCTGCACCGGCCTGATCGAGATCAAGGACCAGGGCAAGATCTCCTTCAGCGTGGTGCTGCCGATCAGCAACGACCCGGGCCGCCCCGACGACCGCCCGGTCAGCGGCGTCGTCAGCGGCGGGACCGGCGCGTTCGAGGGCATCACCGGCGAGGCCCGGCTCCAGCCGCGCCAGCAGGGCGTCTACGACCTGAACTTCAGCTGAGCCTGACGCAGTACGCGGGGAGCCGCCGACTCGTCGGCGGCTCCCCTTCGTTCGCCCACCCACGAGTGTGGAGGAGCCGCATGTCCGACCTCATCGCCCGTCCCGCCGAGCCCGAGTACGCCTTCGGGGACCTCGGGGACGCCGTCCGGGACCAGGCCGCCAGCCGGTCCGCCGCCTACGACCCGTTCACCACCGAGCGGTTGGCCGCCACCGGGCTCGGCGCCGGCTGGCACTGCCTGGAGGTCGGCGCCGGTGAGGGCGAGATCGCGCGCTGGCTGGCCGAGCGGGTCGCGCCCGGCGGCCGGGTACTGGCCACCGACCTGTTCCCCGAGCGGGTGCCGGCCCACCCGAACCTGCGGGCCGAGCGCCACGACGTCGGTCACGACCCGCTGCCCGAGGCCGCGTTCGACCTGATCCACGCCCGGCTGGTGCTGCAGCACGTGCCGAACCGGCGGGCCGCGCTGGACCGGCTGCTCACCGCGCTGCGTCCCGGCGGCTGGCTGCAGATCGACGAGTTCGACGTCTCCTACGGCCCGGTGCTGACCGCGCCCGACGAGGCCTCCGCGCGGCTCTACGAGGACTTCCTGGCCGCCAAGAACCGCGCCTTCGAGCGCGCCGGCGGCCGGCCGGTCTGGGGACGCGAGTGCGCCGCCGAGCTGCACGCGGCCGGCTTCACCGCGATCGACCCGCAGCCGCGGATCGTGCTCTGGTCGGCCGGCCACCCCGGCCTGGAGCTGCTGGTCAGCCACACCCGCACACTGCGCGAACGGCTGCTGGCCGAGGGGCTGACGGACGCCCAGCTGGCCGGGGTGCGCGCGGTGATGCGGCACCCAGGGTTCCGGGCCGCCTCCTGCGTCCACTACTCGGTCCAGGCCCGGCGGCCCGCCCGCTAGCCGACCGGCCCAGTTCGCAGCAACGCCGTCACGAAGGGGAGTTCCACGTCCCATGGGAATCACCGCCGTCCTCACCCGACCACCCGGCCCCGCCCCGGCGCCCGCGGTCGTCTCCTGGCGGGTCTACGCGCGGCTCGCCAAGCTCGACATCTACGACTACTACCTGGCCACCCCGCTGCTGCTGGCGATGCTGCTGCCGGCCGGCGGCCCCGGCCCGGCCGGCTACGCGGTGCTCGCGCTCTTCCTGGCCGGCGGCGTGGCGATGTTCGCCGGCGGGTGCTCGTTCGACGACGTGACGGGCTACCGTGACGGCAGCGACGCGACCAGCTACGGCCCCGACGCGCCCGCCCGGCGGCTGGCCCGCAAGCCGCTGATCGCCGGCAGCCTCGGTGAGGCGCAGGCCGTGCGGTTCGCCTGGCTGGCCATCGCGGTCCAGTTCGCCTGCTGGACGGGGGCGGTGCTGCTGGCCCCGGTCCGGCCCGGCTGGGCGGTGCTGTCCATCGCGGCCTGCGCCTTCGCCGGGTTCCAGTACTCCTGGTGGCTCAAGCTCAGCTACCACGGCTGGCAGGAGTTCCTGCTGGCCTTCTACGGCTGGGTCTTCGTGGTCGCCCCCTACGGCCTGGTCACCGGCCGGATCGGGTCCTTCGCACTGGTCCAGGCCCTGGTCTTCGGCCTGGGCCCACTGCTCTTCGGCGTCTACTCCAACATCAACGACATCGCGGGCGACCGCGCGGTGGGCCGCCGGACCGTCGCCGCGCTGACCTCCCCGCGCGGCAACGCGGCCTTCATCGCCGCACTCTCCCTGGTGGAGGCGGCATTGCTGGTGGTGCCCTCGCTGACCGGCCTGGCGCCGTGGTGGTTCGCGGCCCTGATGTCCCCGGTGATCGCCCTGCGGGCCGGCCAGTTCACGCTCGGTCTGGCGGCCGGTGAGGTCCTGCGGGCCCGCCGGCTGGGCATCCACACCCACCGGGTCTGCTGCGCCCTGCTGGTGACCGCCTGCCTGATCAACGGAGGTGCCGCATGAGGTTCTCCCGCGCCCCGAGGCCGCTCGACCCCGGGCCGCTCCTCGAGACCCTGGCCGAGCGCGGCTCGCCCACCGTGGTCCGGCTCAGCCGACCGCTGGACCTCGCACCGGAGGCCGGCTGCACCTGGACGATCCCGCAACTGGCGGAACTCGTGCGGGAGATGTCGGCCGTGCTGGTCGCCGCCAAGGTCCGCCCCGGCGACCGGGTGGCGATCCACAAGCGCAACCACTGGGACTACGCGCTGCTGACCTGCGCCGCCACCCGGATCGGCGCGGTGCCCGCGCTGCTCTCCGACCAGCTCGCCCCCGAGGCGCTGGCCGTGCTGCTGGCCCGCCTCAAGCCCGTCCTGCTGATCTCCGACCGCCACACCCTCACACCCGGCTGCGCCGCCCACGGGGTGCGCACGCTCTGTCTCGACGGCTCCGCGCCCGGAGCGATCGCGCTCGAGGCGCTGCGCGGCGGCGCCGTCCCCGCCGTGCACCGCCGGCCGGACGACGAGCCGTTGGTGATCAACCACACCTCGGGCACCACCGGGCTGCCCAAACTGGTGATCCACTCCACCACCAGCCTGGTGCGCCGGCTCACCGGGATCGAGGCGCACCGCTGGCCGGTGGTCTCGGTCCGCCGCGAGGACACCGCGGCCAGCGCGATCGCCTTCGCCCACGGCCGGGCGGTCTCCTGGACGATCTCCGCCCTGTGGGCCAGGCCGCGGACCGTCCTGCTGCTCGCCGACGCCGAACCGTCGCTGGCCGCACCGCTGTTGCGCGCCCACCGGCCCTCCGTGCTGGAGGCGCTGCCGGCCACCTACATGCGGTGGCAACCGCTGGCGGGCGAACCGGACACCCCCTTCGCCGACCTGCGGCTGTGCATCAGCACCTTCGACGCCGTCCACCCGCCCACCGTGCGGGACTTCCTGGCCGCCTCCCGGCGCCGGTGGCCGATCTGGGTGCAGGGCCTGGGGCAGACCGAGACCGGCCCGCTCACCTTCCGCGTGCTCACCCGGCGCGCGGTCGCCGGGCGCGAGCAGCGCCACCCCACCACCCGCGACCTGGGCCGCCCGGTGCCCGGCTGGGTCGGCCTGCGGGTGGTGGACCCCGAGACGCTGCGCCCGGTGCGGCGCGGCGAGCCGGGCGTCGTGCTGGCCCGGACCCCCGGGCTGTGCGGCGGGTACGAGGGGGAGCCCGAGCGCTGGCAGGCCAAGCTGACCGGGCGCTGGTTCAACACGGGGGACCTCGGGGTGCGCACCCGCACCGGCAGGCTGCGGCTGTTGGACCGCGAGGTGGACATGATTCCCGGGCTGAGCTGCGTCGAGCTGGAGGACGTGCTGCACGACCGGCTGCCGGAGCTGGCGGAGGCCGTGGTGCTGGCCGCCGGCGAGGGGCGCCCGCCGCTGCCGGTGCTGGTCACCCGGCACGGCGCGCTGGACCCGCAGCGCTGGCGGCACGCGGTGCGCGACCTGCCGCCGCTGGCCGAGCCGTTGCAGCTCGGCTGGGACGCGCTGCCGCGCACCGGCACCGGCAAGGTCTGCCGGCACCTGCTGCGCAGCCGCTACCTGGCGGGGGTCGCCGCCCACGGCACAGGGAGGTGGACCTGATGGCCGGCCCGGAGCTGGACGTCGCGGTGGTCGGTGCGGGCATCGCGGGCCTGGCCACCGCGCACCGGCTGGCCCGGGCCGGTCGCGAGGTGCGGGTCTTCGAGGCCACCGGGCGGGTCGGCGGTCGGATGGCCTCCAGCCGGCACCAGGGCTACCTGATCGACGAGGGCGCCGAGACCATCGCGCTGCGCGGGTACGACGCCACCTGGGAGCTGATCCGGGCCTGCGCTCTGCCCTCGGCGGAGGTGCTGCCCATCGAGCACAGCTACGCGCTGTGGCGCGGCGGGCGGGCCCACCCCCACTCCGGCCGCCCGCTCGGCCTGCTGACCGGCGCCGGGATGTCGCTGCGCGGGCGCCTCGACCTGCTGCGCTTCGGGGCCGCGGTCCGCCGGTCGGTCACCGCGTTCGGCGAGCTGACGGTCAGTGAGGCCGCCGGGCGCTACCACCCCGACCTGCACGACGCGCTGCTCCAGCCGCTGGCCGGCGGGTTCTTCGGCTGGCACTGCGAGCGCTCGGCGATCGGCCCGATGGCCGCCATGCTGGCCGCCACCGGCGGGGTCGGCGCACGCTGGCTGACCTACCGGGACGGGATGGACACGCTGACCCGCCGACTCGCCGAGCGGCTGCCGGTCACCACCGGCGCCACCCTGGCCCGGGTCACCGAGCGACCCGGCTCGGTGCTGCTGGAGTTCACCGACGGGGGCACGGTCAGCGCCCGGCAGGCGGTGCTCGCGATGCCCGCGCCGCAGGTGCTCGCGGTCCACCCCGGCCTGCCCGAGGACGAGCGCCCGTACCTGGCCGCCAGCGGCTACACCCCGATGCTCAAGGTGGCCTGCCTGCTGGACCGCGCGTTGCCCTCGCCGACCCGCAGTCCCAGCTGCGGCCTGCTGATCCCCGCCACCGAGAGCCGGGTGGTGGGCGGCGCGATCCTGGACCACCTCAAGGCCGCCGGGCGGGTGCCGGAAGGGCGGGGCATGGTCAGCCTGCTGCTCGCCCCCTGGGCCGTCCCCGACCTGCTGGGCGCCCCGGACGCCGAGGTGGTCTCGGCCGCCGTCACCGAGGCGGAACGCTTCCTGCCCGGCCTCACCGCCGCCCTGCGCACCGCCCGGGTCTTCCGCCACCGTCACGGCCTGCCCGAGGCCACCCCGGCCGCGTTGCGCCTGCGGCCCGCGTTCCTGACCCGCCCCCGCCGCCGGGTCGACTACGCGGGCGACTGGCTGTCCCTGCGTCCGAACAGCGAAGCGGCCGCCCACTCCGCCCTGCTCCCCGCCCAGCGGCTGGCCGCCGAGCCGGCCACCGCGGTACGGGGGTGACCCGGCAGCGGAACCGAGGCCACGACGACGGAGGGCCCCGACCGCGATGGTCGGGGCCCTCCGTCGTCCTGCTCCAGCGGTAGCGGTGGGATTCGAACCCACGGTGGAGTTGCCCCCACACACGCTTTCGAGGCGTGCTCCTTTGGCCGCTCGGACACGCTACCGAGAGGAGACTCTACCGGACGGGTGGCGTGGTCACGAAATCCGTTGGGATCGCTGGGCCGGCGGGCGGTGGCTCGGTGGTGGGCGTCTCAGCGGTGGGTGTCGAAGAAAGCGCGCAGCTGGGCCCCGCAGTCCTCGGCGAGCACGCCCCAGACGACCTCCGGCCGGTGGTTGAGCCGGCGGTCGCGGACCACGTCGAAGAGCGAGCCGGCCGCGCCCGCCTTCTCGTCCAGCGCGCCGTAGACCACCCGGTCGACCCGGGAGAGCACGATCGCGCCCGCGCACATGGTGCAGGGCTCCAGGGTGACCACCAGCGTGCAGCCGCTGAGGCGCCACTCGCCGAGCGCGGCGGCGGCCTCCCTGATGGCCTGGATCTCGGCGTGCGCGGTGGGGTCGCCGACCGCCTCACGCTCGTTGTGGCCCCGGCCCAGCACGGTGCCGTCCGGGCCGAGCACCAGCGCGCCGACCGGCACGTCACCGGTGGCCGGCGCGAGTGCGGCCTCGGCGATGGCGAGGCGCATCGGCGCCGTCCACCGGTCACGTACCGGGTCCGGGCGCACCGGCGCCGGGAGCGGGCGCAGCGTCGGTAGGGAGTCGAGGTCGAGGTGGGGCTGCATGCCTTCCAGTGTCGGGCACCCGGAGGGCCCACCCGGTCCACCCGACCCCGCCGCCCCTAACGCACCGCCTCCAGGACGTCGGCGCAGCCGAGCGCGTCGGCGATCTCGCTCAGCGCGTCACCGGGCTCGGCGCCCTCGCCGCTGAGCTCGAGCAGCTCCTTCGAGCCCACCCCGAGGTCGGCCAGCAGCTCGACGTCGCCGAGCGGGCCGACCGGGACCCCGCCGGGCCCGGTGACCGGGCGGTCGTCGTCGTCCTCCTCGGTGTCGGAGTCGGCGAGTTCGGCGTCCTCGCCCTCCTCCAGCTCGTCGACCAGGCTGTCGAGGTCCTCGAACTCACTGTCGCCGGCCCGGCCGACCAGCTCCTCGGTGAGGACCACGTCCCCGTAGGAGCTGCGGGCCGCGGCCGCGGCGTCCGACACGAAGATCCGCGGATCCTCCTCGCCGTCCACCCGGACGACGGCGAACCAGGCGTCCTCCTGTTCGATGAAGACCAGCACCGTGTCGTCGTCCTCTGCCGATTCACGAGCCAGGTCGGCAAGATCGGCAAGGGTTTCCACGTTGTCCAACTCGGTCTCGCTCACATCCCACCCGTCACCGGTGCGAGCAAGCACTGCAGCGAAGTACGCCACCAGGGACTCTCCCAAATGGTCTCGGCCGTAGGCGGTCTCGGGCGAACGCGGTCTGGCCGCCCCCGCACCAGAGGCGGTCCGCTGTTCGGACCGTCCCATCGGAATCGTGACAGAAAGGCCGGCTTCGCGGGGGGTGTTCGGCACCGCGTCTTTGCAGGTCGTGTCGGAATCGGGGTCCACCGGGGTGCTTCGGCGGTGGGGTGGCGCGCGGGAGTGGCGGACGGGGTGTCAGATTCGGAAGGTCCGCATGCGCAGTGCCTCGCGCATCCGGCGCTCCTTGGTCTTCCGGGGCTGCACCCGGGCCCTCAATTCGCGGGCCTCGGCGAGTTCGCGCAGGAAGACGGCGCGGCGGCGCCTGCGCTCGGCCTCCGTCTCCAGGGGCGGCTCGGCGGGTTCCTCGGGGGGGCCGGCGGCCGACTCCGGTGTCATGTTCATATGGTCTGACTTTCCCGGGTGGGGAGGTTTGATACCACGGCAACGTCGCTACCTGGGCGAGGACACGGCCAGGACGCCACGGGCGGTCCGACCGGAGCGAGGTCGTACCCGCGTCCAAACGCCGTTAAGGTCGGAACCATGCGGATCCACGTCGTCGACCACCCCCTGGTGGCGCACAAGCTCTCCACGCTGCGCGATGAGCGCACCGACTCCCCGACCTTCCGTCGCCTCACCGACGAGCTGGTCACGCTGCTGGCCTACGAGGCCACCCGGGACGTGCGGACCGACGAGGTCGAGATCACCACTCCGGTCGCGGTCACCACCGGGACCCGGCTCAGCTACCCGCGCCCGCTGGTGGTGCCGATCCTGCGGGCCGGCCTCGGCATGCTGGACGGGATGACCCGGCTGCTGCCGACCGCCGAGGTCGGGTTCCTCGGCATGGTGCGCAACGAGGAGACCCTGGAGGCCTCCACCTACGCGACCCGGATGCCGGACGACCTCTCCGGCCGGCAGGTCTACGTGCTGGACCCGATGCTGGCCACCGGCGGCACCCTGGTCGCCGCGATCCGGCTGCTGATCGACCGCGGCGCGACCGATGTGACGGCCGTGGTGCTGCTCGCCGCGCCGGAGGGCGTCGCGGTGATGGAGCAGGAGCTGGCCGGGCTGCCGGTGACCGTGGTCACGGCCGCGCTCGACCAGCGGCTCAACGAGAACGGCTACATCGTGCCCGGCCTCGGCGACGCGGGCGACCGGCTCTACGGCACCGCGGGCTGACCCGGCGCCCGGCGCGACGCCCCGGCGCACAGCACGAGGACACGGCGCCCAGCAGGAGAACACGGCGGACGGCCCGCACCGAGAGCTCTCGGTGCGGGCCGTCCGCCTCCCCCTCAGGATCCGCAAGCACCCAGAGCACGGACAGCAATGGGGGTCCCCCTCGGACCATCGGACAGCGTCGGGGACCCCAACTTCCG
>NZ_JBVHLF010000068.1:0-24490 GCF_055559155.1 Kitasatospora sp. NPDC024654 | reverse complement strand
CGCCCTGGACGGCCAAGGTCTCGATCGCCCGACATTCTTCACCCCCCCCCCCCCCCCCCACCACCACACCCCCCCCCCCCCCCCCCCCCCCCCCCCCCCCCCCCCCCCCCCCCCCCCGTCCGGCCGGGCTCAGCAGCTGCCCGGCGACTGGCCGGCGGTGGGCTTCGCCTTGGTCGCGTCGGCCAGCGCGGCGGCCGCCGCGTTCGGGTCGAGCAGCGCGTTGTAGCCGTCGCCGATCACGAAGTCGACGCTGGCGTCGGTCCGGCTGTCGGTCATCGTGGCCGACCCGGTGACCTGCGCGCCGAGCAGGGTGGCCGCGCCCGCTCCGGCCGGCCCGGAGATCAGCTGGACGCTGCCGGGGACCTTCTTGTCGAGCGCCGAGGGGGCGTTGCCGACCTTCCCGATCGTGAAGCCGCGCTGCTTGAGCTCGTCGGCGGTCCGGGCGGCCAGACCGGACTTGTCGGTGGCGTTGTAGACGTTGACCGTGACGGCCTGCGGCTGCGGGATCGCGGTGCTGGCGGGCAGCGGCGGGCCGGTGACGGGCGCGGCCGAGGAGGCGGGCGCGGCCGAGCCGGAGGCGGCGGCCGAGCTCCTGCCGGTGGCCGAGGCGGCGGGCGAGTTCCTGCCGGTGGCCGACGCGGAGGCCGCACCGCTGGCGGAGACCGTACCCGAGGCGCTGGGCGGGCCGCTCGGCAGGACCGGCGCGGCCAGCGGCTTACCGGACACCGAGGCCTTGCCGGAGGCGCAGGCCGAGGCGACCGCGTGCTTCCCCTTGCCGGTGAAGATGTCGACCACCTGGACGCCACCGAGCGCGATCATCGACAGGGCGAGTAACGAGCCGATCAGCGTCAGGACCTTGCGCCTGCGGCGCGGCGGAGGGCCCAGCCGCGGGTAACTTCTGCCAGTGATCCGGAACTGCTTCCCCTTCAAGCCCTGGGGCGTCAACATGCTCACGGTCTGTCTCCCCTTGGGTGGAAGGGCAGCGGTGACGGGTGACAGGACGCCCACCGGGCGGCTGATCCAGAAGCCCGCCGGGTGCCACGGCCGTGCTCAGCAGCCTAGACCGGATCACGGGACGGCGTTATAAATGATCATCATTTGGAGTATTCGGACACCCGAAGGGGTGTACTGACGATCACTTGGGAGTAATCCGCCGCGCTGCCGTCCGAGGGGAGCGGGGTCAGTCCATCTCCAGCACCCGGGCGTGCAGCACCTGACGCTGCTGCAGGGCGGCGCGCACGGCGCGGTGCAGCCCGTCCTCCAGGTAGAGGTCGCCGTGCCACTTCACCACGTGGGCGAAGAGGTCCCCGTAGAAGGTCGAGTCCTCGGCCAGCAGAGTCTCCAGATCCAGCTGCCCCTTGGTGGTAACCAGCTGGTCCAGTCGCACCGGGCGAGGGGCGACGTCCGCCCACTGGCGGGTGCTGGTACGGCCGTGATCCGGGTACGGCCGCCCGTTGCCGATGCGCTTGAAGATCACACGGAAAGCCTACCGTTTGGGCGGCGCGTGGCGCAGCAAGCGCGCTGCTCCGCTGGTGCCGCCAGGTGTCCGGTCTGCGGCGGTTTCGGGAACGCCGGGTGAAGGCCGGACGCCCGGGGCCGGACTGCGGCGAGTGCCCGGCGAACCGTGCGGACACCCCTCAGCCCTGCAACGCGGCCCCGATCCGGTCCAGCGAGGAGAGTCGCATCAGCCCGTAGTTGTAGAACTCAACCTCGGGCACGCCCAGCTCGCGCAGTACCGAAAGCTTTGCCGCGAGGTTGACCGGACCGTCGCAGTCCTCGGCCATCGGGCGCAGGATGACCGCCAGGCCGGTCGGCCGCACCCCGTGCAGGGCGAATGCGGCGATCTTCTCGCGGACCGCCTCCGGGGCCTTGGCGTAGCCGAGCGTCTCGATCCCGACGCCGGCCGCGGCCAGTGCGGGCAGGTCGATCCCGGCCAGCCAGCCGGTGCCGGGGCCGCCGCCGTCCAGGAAGCTCAGCCGCATCCCGTGCCGGCGGGCCCGTTCGGCCAGCTCGGCGGCGAGCGAGGTGACCGTTCCGGCGGCGGCGTCCAGGTAACCGGCCAGGGCGCCGCCGGCCAGCTCGTCCAACGCGGCGGGGGCCGCGGCGGCCCGCTCGTCGGCCAGCCGGGCGCGCAGCTCGGCGGCCACCGCCCGGCGCACCTCCTCGGCGGGGACGCCCCGCGCCTCGGCCGCGGCCCGGCAGTGCGGGCAGAAGCAGACGCCGAGCAGCGCCTCGGCCACCGGGCCCAGCGGTTCGAAGTAGCGCTCGTGGTGGAAGCCGTGCCGCAGACCGTGGAAGTGCAGCGACTCGGCCCGGATCGCCTCGACGCCGTACCGGGCCAGCTCGTCCAGCAGGGTGTGGGCGTACTCGCGGACCTCCGGGTTGGCCGGGCACAGCTCGGTCAGCGCGCGGTCGCCGAAGGCGTTGGCGGGGGAGCAGTCGGGGTACTGGAAGCCGAGCCGGTCGTTGTGGCAGAAGACCGTCCAGGCGTGCAGGCGCAGCCTGCGCCGCCGGGTCTGCTCGGCGGCCAGTGCGAACGGGTCGTCGGCGCCGATCGCCCCGGACGGCACCGGGGTCAGCCGGCGGCCGGCCCAGCGGGTCGGGTCGGGCCGGAAGTACGCCGCGCCCGGCTCCAGGTAGCGCACCACCCGGGTCGGGTGGTGCGGGAAGACGTCCCGGGCCGCGTGGTAGACCGAGGCCAGCGTGACGCCGTCGACGCCGGCCCGGTCGGTGAGGTTGCCGAAGAAGGTGTCCGCACCCTCGTCGAGCAGGTCGGTGGCGAAGGCGAGGACGGACGACTGCACGGCGCGGCTCCGGAGCAGGGGGCGGGGGGACCACGCTAGCGGCCCGGCCCGCATTGGTCTATACCTATCGCCGTCGATCAGAGACCGAGGTCGTCCAGCTCCTTCAGCAGGTCGGCGCGCGGGCCGGAGGTGGTCGCCGGGGCGGCGGCACGCGGCGTGCCGGCCGCCGGGGCGGCGGCACGGTCGCGAAAGAGCCAGGCCCCGGCCAGCCCGCCGGCCAGCCCGCCGAGATGGGCCAGCCAGCTGATTCCCGGTGTCCCCGGAACGGCCAGCGTGACCAGGTAGGCGAAGGAGGCGCCCATCACCAGCCCGATCAGGCTGTCGATCAGCCGGCGGTCGATGAAGCCGCGCAGCACCACGTAGCCGAAGTAGCCGAAGATCAGCCCGCTCGCCCCGATCGTCACCACCCCGGTGCGCTCGAAGATCCAGACCGCCAGCCCGCTGGTGACCGCGACCAGCAGGGTCAGGAGGAGGAACTTCCGGACCCCGCGGTAGGCGGCCAGGAAACCGAAGACGAAGAGCGGTCCGGAGTTCCCCTCCAGGTGCTGCCAACCGGCGTGCAGCAGCGGCGCGGTGAACACGTCCGGCAGCCGGGCCGGATCGTCGGCGACGATCCCGAAGCGCTGGGCGAGCAGGCCGCCGTCGGCCCAGTTGCCCAGCTGGATGGCCCAGACCAGGCAGAGGAAGCCGAACATGACGAAGAAGGCTTTCCGAGCCTCCGCGATCAGCCGCGCCTCGGCGTCGCTCGTCCCGGTGTCCGCCATGTCGTTCTCCTCCCGCGCTTCGTGCCTTCGCGTTCGACTCTAGGCGGCCGGGCCGGCATCCGGGTATCCCACCCGTGCGGCGCAATGATCCTTCGTCCTCGGAGGTTTCATGCTGCTGCGCTGCGCCGGGTGGGTGACTCTGTGACGCCGATAGTTCAAAGCCGTCGTGGGCGCCTTCACGATACGGATATGACTATCCGTCAGTTCATCGCATCGTCATCGGGTATTCGCGGTGGCACCCTCGGGGCTCGGGAACGGCCGTGGCGGGCGGCCGTGGCCGTCGCCGCCTGCGCCGCGCTGCTGGCCGCCGGTACGGTCGGGTCCCCGGCCGCCGCCGCACCGGTCGGGGCCGGTCAGGGCCGGTCGGTCACCGTCAGCGATCCGGCGCAGTACGTCAATCCGTTCGTCGGGACCAAGCAGGGGGCCGTCGACTACGGCAACGGCGGCGGCGCCGGCAACACCTTCCCGGGTGCCACCGCGCCGCTGGGCATGGTCCAGTGGAGCCCGGACACCGTCACGTACCAGCACGGCGGCTACTTCTACGACGACCAGCGGATCCGGGGGTTCAGCCTCACCCACATCTCCGGCGCCGGCTGCGGGGACTACGGCAACATCCCGTTCATGCCGCTCCTGGGCACCGACCCGGTCGCCTACTCCTCCTTCTCGCACGCCCACGAGTCGGCCTCGCCGGGGTCGTACTCGGTCACCTTCGACAACGGCGTGACCACCGACCTCACCGCCACCCAGCGCACCGGCATCGCGCGGTTCAGCTACCCGGCCGGGCAGACCGCCTCGCTCACCGTCGACGCGGGCAAGGCGTTCAACGCGGCCAGCGGCTCGATCTCGATCGGCGGCAACACGCTCTCCGGCTACACCGACGGCGGCGGCTTCTGCGGCACCGGCAACCGCTACCGGATCTACTTCACGGTGGCCTTCGACCGCCCGTTCACCCGCTCGGGCATCGTCACCGACGGCCGGCTGGACACCGGCCGCAAGGACGCGACCGGCCAGGACCCGGGGATCGCCCCGCAGCCGGCGCGCACCGCCGAGGCGGTGGCGCAGGCCCAGAGCAAGGGCGAGCGAGGACCCGCGCCGCACCCGGAGGTGAACCAACCCGCCTCCGGCGCGCTGGCGCTGGTCTCCTTCGACACCAGCGTCAGCCGGACCGTCACCGCCCGGGTCGGCATCTCCTTCGTCAGCCTGGCCAACGCCCGGGCCAACCTGGCGGCCGAGCAGGGCGACACGGGTTTCGACCGGCTCCGCGGCGCGGCCCGGACGGCCTGGAACGACCTGCTCGGCCGGATCGCCGTGGCGGGCGGCGGCGCCCGGGCCACCCGCACCTTCTACACCGAGCTCTACCACACGCTGCTGCACCCGAGCGTGCTCAGTGACGTCAACGGGCAGTACCCGGGCTTCGACGGCCAAGTGCACAGCACCGTGCCCGGACACGTCCAGTACGCCGACTTCTCCGGCTGGGACATCTACCGTTCGCAGGCCCAACTGCTGGCGCTGCTGCTCCCGAAGGAGGCCTCGGACATCGGCCAGTCGATCGTCAACCAGGGAGCCCAGGGCGGCTACTTCGACCGCTGGACGCTGGCCAACGGCGGCACCGGGGTGATGGTCGGCGACCCGCTGCCGATCATCGCCGGCGACCTCTACGCCTTCGGCGCCACCGGCTTCGACGCCGAGAACCTGCTCTGGCGCGCGCTCTGGGGCAGCGAGGACGACCGCGAGCGTTCGGGCCACCAGAGTTACGACCAGGTGGGCTACGTCCCGGTCGGCACCGGCAACGAGTGGGGGCCGGCCGCCGACACCCTGGAGTACGCCACCGCCGACTTCGCGCTGGCCCAACTCGCCGGCCGGCTGGGGGATCCCGAGGTGCACGACACCCTGATGCACCGTTCGGCCAACTGGCGCAACATCTTCAACACCGGCACCGGCTACCTCCAGCAGCGCAACGCGGACCACAGCTGGCCGGACGCCCCGCCGGCCCAGCAGGACGGCTTCGTCGAGGGTGACGGCGCGCAGTACACCTGGCTGGTCCCCTACAACCTGCGCGGGCTGTTCACCGCGATGGGCGGGGACGACGCGGTCGTCGGCCGGCTGGACCCGTTCTTCGACAAGCTCAACGCCGGGCCCAACGCGCCCTACGCCTACCTCGGCAACGAGCCCTCGGTGGGGATCCCGTGGGCCTACGACTACGCCGGCCGTCCGGACCGCACCCAGGACGTGGTCCGGCGGGCCGCCGTCACCCTCTACAGCGACGCCCCGGACGGCGAGCCGGGCAACGACGACCTGGGGGAGATGTCCTCCTCGGTGGTCTGGGCGAACCTGGGCATGTACCCGGAGGCGCCCGGCCGGGCCGAACTGGTACTGGCCAGCCCGATGTTCCCGGCCATCACGGTGACCCGGGGCAACGGGGTCCGGCTGGAGATCCGCGCGCCGGGCGCCTCCGACGCCGTCCGCTACGTGCACGGCCTGCGGGTGGGCGGGGTCCCCTCGACCCGGCCGTGGTTGGGCGAGGACTTCGTCAGCGGCGGCGGCACCCTGGAGTACGCCCTCGCCGCCGACCCCGACCCCGGCTGGGGCCGGGCGCCCGCCGACGCGCCGCCCTCCTTCGACGTCGGCCCGGCCACCCCGGCCACCGGCACGATCACCGACGCGGCCGGCAAGTGCGTGGGCGTGCAGCGCGGGGACGACGCGGACGGCACCCCCGTGCAGCTCGCGGAGTGCGACGGGACCGCCGCCGAGCAGTGGACGGTGGCCTCCGACGGCAGCGTGCGGGCGCTCGGCAAGTGCCTGGACATCCAGCAGAGCGGGACCACCGCGGGCACCCCGGTGCAGCTCTACCACTGCAACGGCACCGGCGCGCAGCAGTGGTGGCCGCGGCCGGACGGGGCGCTGCTGAACCCGCCGTCCGGGCGCTGCCTGGACCTGCCGAAGAACGACACCACCAGCGGGACCAGGCTGCAGCTCTGGGACTGCAACGGCAGCGCGGCCCAGCGCTGGACGGTGCCGCGGTGAGCCCGGGCTGACCCCGGAACGCCACGGACGGCGGGGACGGTCGGGCGGCCCGCGGGCTACCCGGCCGTCCCCGCCCGTTTCGCCGCCTTGGCCTGCCGCTTGGCCTCCTGCTTGTACGCCCGGACCCGGCTCAGCGACTCCGGGCCGGTGATGTCCGCGACCGAGCGGTGGCTGCCCTCCTCACCGTAGGGCCCGGCAGCCTCCCGCCACCCCGGCGGTCGCACCCCGAACCGCTTGCCCAGCAGGGCCAGGAAGATCTGCGCCTTCTGCTTGCCGAAGCCGGGCAGCGCGGTCAGCCGGCCCAGCAGCTCCTGGCCGCTGGCGGCGTCCCGCCAGACCGCGGCGGCGTCGCCGTCGTACTCCTCGACCAGGTACCGGCAGAGCTGCTGCACCCGGCCGGCCATCGAACCCGGGTAGCGGTGCACCGCGGGTCTGGCGGCGAGCAGGGCGGCGAAGGCCTCCGGGTCGTAGCCGGCGATCACGTGCGCGTCCAGGTCGTCCGTGCCCAGCCGCTGGGCGATCGTGAACGGGCCGGTGAAGGCCCACTCCATCGGGACCTGCTGATCGAGCAGCATGCCGACCAGGGCGGCCAGCGGGCTCCGGCTGAGCAGCGCGTCGGCCTCGGGCCGCTGGGCCAGGTGCAGGGTCGGGCTCATGGCTCCATCGTGGGCCGCCGCGCCGCCCGGCCGCCACCCGGCCGCTACCCGCCCACGTACTGGCGTGCGAACAGGTTGGCGAACGGTGTGGAGCCCTGCAGCTGGCTCAGCCGGGAGACCTGGAGCCGGTGCAGGAAGGCCGCGTCGGCCGGCTCGGCGACCGGGCTGTGCAGCAGCTGCAGGAACCAGTGTGAGAACTCCTGGGCCTGCCAGATCCGCGGCAGGCGGGCGTCCGAGTAGCCGTCCAGCACGGCGGCGTCCGCGCCCCGGCAGCGGGCGATCAGCCGTTCGGCCAGCTCGTGGGCGTCGGCGATGGCCAGGTTCATGCCCTTGGCCCCGGCCGGGGTGATGATGTGCGCGGCGTCCCCGGCCAGGAAGAGCCGCCCGTAGCGCATGGGTTCGACGACGAGGCTGCGCATCTCCAGCACGGTCCGCTCGGTGATCGGGCCGGGCCTGAGTTCGTCCGCGGTCAGGTCCAGCCGGCGGTGCAGCGCGGACCAGATCCGTTCGTCCGGCCAGTTCTCCGGGGAGTCGCCGACCGGGCACTGCAGGTAGAAGCGGCTCACGGTCGGGGTGCGCAGCATGTGGCCGGCGAAGCCCTCCTGGTGCAGCGCGTAGATGATCTGCTCGGTGGCCGGTGGCGTCTCGGCCAGCACGGCGAGCCAGCCCCACTCGTGCTGCCGGCCGTACTCGCGCAGCCCGCCGGTCGGCACCGACCGGCGGGCGACGCCGTAGGAGCCGTCGCAGCCGGCCACGTAGTCGCACTCGATCGCCAGCTCCGGCCCGTCGCCGTCGGCCGGTGCGCAGTGCAGCACCGGGCGGTCGCCGGTCAGGCCGTCCAGCGCCCGGGCGGGGTGCGAGAAGAGCAGCTGCCCGCCGCCGGCCAGGTAGGCCTCGGCCAGGTCGCGGACCAGGGACTGCTGTGGGTACACGAAGTGCGTGCGGCCGCCGGTGAGCTCGCCGTACGGCACCGAGAAGCGGCCGCCCCGGTGGCGGAACTCACAGCTGCCGTGCCGGCCGCCGGCGGCCAGCAGCGGGCCGGCGAGTCCGTACCCGTCCAGCAGCTCCACCGTGTGCTGTTCGATCACGCCGGCCCTGGCCCGGGCCTCCACGTGGGCCCGGCTGTGCCGCTCGACCAGCACGCAGTCGACGTCGGCCTGCCGCAGCGCGTTGGCCAGCAGCAGGCCCGCCGGTCCGGCCCCGATGATCCCCACGCGCGTCCGAAGGCGTCGCATCGTCCCCCCAGTGTTCGGCCCCGCTCGCTGCCCGGGCCATCATGCCGGGCGGGCGGCCGCCCGTTCAAGATCGCCGACGGCTCGCGACCACCGGGAATTCGCTGGTCGCGGCGGCAATTGCCGAAGTCTGATGATTCGTCGGTAGATATGGCAGTCGGTGTCAGAACATTCAGTAGGCGAATCCAGAACCTCAGGTAATCCTCAAATAATTCGAAAAGTTTTCCGCTATGGGTTAACAGAATCGATCGTCCCGGCTATGTTTCCTGACCATGTACGGTCCATCCCCGCCGTACAGGGAAGGCAGCAGAACCTGATGCGCACCGACAGCACGACCGGCACGCCGGTCCGTCCCGAGTCCGGCACACCAGCGCCGGCCGCGGGCGGCCACCTCCAGGCCGGACTCAAGAACCGCCACCTGTCCATGATCGCCATCGGCGGCGTGATCGGTGCAGGCCTGTTCGTCGGCTCCGGAGCCGGCATCGCGGCGGCCGGCCCGGGCATCCTGCTCTCCTACGCGCTGGCCGGCACGCTGGTGGTGCTGGTGATGCGGATGCTCGGCGAGATGGCCGCGGCCGACCCGCAGAGCGGCTCCTTCTCGGCGTACGCCGACCGCGCGCTCGGCCGCTGGGCGGGCTTCACCATCGGGTGGCTGTACTGGTTCTTCTGGGTGGTGGTGCTCGCGGTGGAGGCCACCGCCGGTGCCAAGATCCTGCACAACTGGCTTCCCGCGGTGCCGCAGTGGGGCTTCGCGCTGCTGGTGATGGCCATCCTCACCTCGACCAACCTGTTCTCGGTCGCCTCCTACGGCGAGTTCGAGTTCTGGTTCGCCGGGATCAAGGTGGTCGCGATCGCCGCGTTCCTGGTGATCGGCGTGCTCGCGGTGTTCGGGCTGCTGCCCGGCACCCACGCGGTCGGCACCAGTAACCTCACCGGCCACGGAGGCTTCCTGCCGCACGGCGTCGGGGCGGTCTTCACCGGCATGCTCACCGTGGTCTTCGCCTTCATGGGCAGCGAGATCGTCACCCTGGCGGCGGGCGAGTCGGAGGACCCGGAGCGGGCCGTGAGCAAGGCCACCAACAGCGTGATCTGGCGCATCGGGATCTTCTACCTCGGCTCGATCGCCCTGGTGGTCACCCTGCTGCCGTGGAACTCCGCCTCGGTCAAGAACAGCCCGTACGTGGCCGTGCTCCAGCACGTCGGCATACCGGGCGCCGCGCCGGTGATGGACCTCATCGTGCTGACCGCGGTGCTCTCCTGCCTCAACTCCGGGATGTACACGGCCTCCCGGATGGCCTTCTCGCTCGGTCAGCGCGGCGACGCGCCCAAGGCGTTCGCGAGGGTCACCGCGCGGGGCGTGCCGCGCACGGCGATCCTCTCCTCGGTGGTCTTCGGCTTCGTCGCGGTCTTCTTCAACTACACCTCGCCGAACACCGTCTTCCAGTTCCTGCTGAACTCCTCCGGTGCGGTGGCGCTCTTCGTCTGGCTGGTGATCTGCTTCTCGCAGCTGCGGATGCGCAAGATCCTGGAGCGCGAGTCGCCCGAGCGACTGACCGTCCGGATGTGGCTCTACCCGTACCTCACCTGGGCGGCGATCGGGCTGATCAGCTTCGTCGTGGCGTACATGTTCACCGATCACGACGGGCGGATCCAGATGATCCTCTCGCTGGTCGCGGCCGCGGTGGTGCTGGTCGCCGCGCGGATCGTGGGCAGCCGGCGGCGGGCGGTGGAGGCCGCGGCCGCCGCTTCGGAGGAGACGGCGACGGCCTGACGAACACCTCCCCCGCGACGTGGTACGGCGCGGCCCGACCGGGCCGCGCCGTACCACGTTCGCGTTCGCCGTCAGCGCGGTGTGGTTGTGTGGCCTGTCAGTTTCGACCACCAGGAGGCGGACGCCATGACCACCCCGTACGAATCCCGGCTGACCCCGGCCCCGACCACCGGCGAGCGGGCCGAGCTGCTGCAGACGCTGGCCAAGCACCGCGGCTTCCTGCGCCACACCGTCCGCGGCCTCACCGACGAGCAGGCCGCCCGGCGCACCACGGCCAGCGAGCTCTGTCTGGGCGGGCTGATCAAGCACGTGACGCTGGTGGAGGAGCGCTGGGCGAGGTTCGCGGTCGGCGGCGCGGCGGCGATGGGCGCGCCGGACCCCGACTGGCAGGCCCAGTTCCGGATGGCCGACGGCGAGACGCTGGCTGGCCTGCTCGACGAGTACGACCGAGCGGCCCGGCACACCGACGAGTTGGTCGCCACCGTGCCGTCCCTCGACCAGGACCACCCGCTCCCGGAGGCGCCCTGGTTCGAGCCGGGCGCCCGCTGGTCGGTCCGCCGGGTGCTGCTGCACCTGATCGCCGAGACCGCCCAGCACGCCGGCCACGCGGACATCATCCGCGAGGCGCTGGACGGTGCGAAGACCATGGGCTGACCGCGTCGCCGCCGTGCGCCGGCGAGCGGCGCCGCGACGGCCGGGCGCTACGCCTTGGCCTTCTGCTGGATCCGCACCATGTTGCCCGAGGGGTCGCGGAACGCGCAGTCGCGCGGCCCCCAGGGCTGGTCGACGGGCTCCTGCAGCACCTCGGCTCCGGACGCCCGTACCCGCTCGAAGGTCGTGCCGAGATCGTCGGTGCTGAAGACGGTCATCGGCAGGACGCCCTTGGTGAGCAGTTCCTGCAGGGCGTCGCCGTCGGCCTGGGAACGGCCGGCGTGCGGTTCCGAGAGCACGATCTCGAGGTCCGGCTGAGTCGCGCTGCCCAGGGTGACCCAGCGGAATCCGCCGGCAGCGACGTCGTTGCGCACGTCGAGGCCGAGCGCGTCGCGGTAGAAGGCGAGCGATTCGTCCAGGTCGTTGACGGTGATGTGGCAGTACTGGAGTGCGATGGTCATGCCGCCAACGTTAGGCGGCGGAGACACGGCCTGCTTCTCGAATCCTGCTCGGCGGATTTCTCGTCGGGCGGGTGCGAACCTTCGCCACGCACGAGGGCATCGCCGCCACGGCGCGGTGCTCCCGACCGCGGTACGCGCTCGGCGTCTCCCCCACGAGCTCGGTGAACCGCGAGCTGAACGAGCCGAGCGAGGTGCAGCCGACCGCCATGCACGCGTCGGTCACGCTCGTGCCCCCGCGCAGCAGCGCCATCGCCCGTTCGATCCGGCGGGTCATGAGATAGCTGTACGGCGTCTCGCCGTAGGCCGCCCGGAACCGTCGCGAGAAGTGCGCCGGCGACATGAGCGCGTGGCGGGCCATCGTCGGCACGTCGAGCGGCCGTGTGTACTCCCGGTCGATCAGATCCCGCGCTCGGCGCAGGTGCGCGAGATCGGCGAGGTCTTCCGGGGTCATGGAACGACGCTACCACCCGCCGGTCCGACCCCTGGCCGTCACCGGGAGGACCTTGGTGAGCATCAGGTCGAGGAACTGGTCGGGGTGGCGGAAGGACGCGAAGTGGCTGGTGCCCCGGATGAGCGCGAAGTCCTTGACCGGGGCGGTCACGTCGTCGAGGAGCCGCCGGGCCGGCTCGGGCGGGGTGAGGACGTCGCCGTCACCCTGGAAGACGAAGAGCGGGAGCGAGAACGCGGTGCCCTCGGCCCACTCGTCGACGGCCGTGGTCCGCGGTCCGAGTCGCTCCGAGAAGCTCATGCCCTTCAGGTAGGCCCGCAGCTCGCGCAGCGTGTGCGAGGGGGAGAACCACAGCGAGCGGACCACCACGGTCTTCATGGTGTCGAAGGTCGGCGGGTCGGTGGTGACGACGATCTTGGCGTGCTCCGCCCACTGGTGCGCGCTCCAGGCCGTGGCGTCGGGGCCCATCGCGGTGACGGCGGCGAGTTCCTTGCGCTTGCCCGCCTTCCGCAGGCGGCCGAGCAGGGCGTGGTAGGCCGAGCGGTCGCGTCCGCCCGCGATGACGTTCTGGAGTTCGGTGTCTCGGCGATGGCCCTCTACCGCTACGTGCCCGGCAAGTCCGAACTGGTCGAGCTGATGGTCGAGTCCGTCCTCGCCCCGGCCCCCGACCTGTCGGCGGCGGGCAGCGGCTGGCGGCCGCGGATCACCGAGTGGGCCGGCCGCTCCGCCGAGGTCCACCGGGCCCACCCCTGGCTGCTGGCCGCCACCGCGATGCGCCGCCAGCTCATGGGCCCCAACCAACTCGCCTGGCTGGACGCGGCGCTCGCGGCGCTGGAGCCGACCGGCCTGACGGCGGCCCAGCGGCACCGGGTCTTCGTGCTCGTCGCCGGCCTCGTGCGCACCCTCGTCCAGCAACTGCTCGCCTTCGACGAACAGCCGGGAGTGGACCCACCTCACCGGTGCACTGCTCGACCGGCACGCCGACCGCTTCCCCGCCCTGACCCGCGCCATCGCCGGGGGTGCCTTCGCCCCCGACACCGTCGACCCACTGGAGTTCGGGCTCGACCGCATCCTCGACGGTGTCCAGACCCTCGTCGACCGCGCCTAGGGCCGCCGGCGGGCGATGGTGCCGCTGGCCCCGGCCGACGGGAGCACCGTGCCGGTGATCGCGGCCCGATCACCGGACCCGGTGATCGTTCCCGGTCACGGCAGTGGAGGGAGCTCGTCCCGAAGCGTCCTGTCGTCCGAGGGCCGGCGGTTCCGCCGGGGTCGGTGCCGGCGCGCGCCCGGCCAGGACGGCGCAGGTCGTGGTGCCGTGGGCGTAGAGTCTGCCGTCCGCCGCGCCGATCACGCGGGCCTCGGCGGTCGCGACGGTGCGGCCCACGTGCAGCGCGGTGCCCTCGCAGCGCAGCAGTCCGGTGTCCGCGAAGACCGGTCGGACGAGGTGCAGGTTGAGCTGCGTGGTCGTGTACCCGGTCCCGGCCGGCAGCCTGCTCATCACGGCGCAGCCCAGTGCCGAGTCCAGCAGGGTGGCGAGGTACCCGCCGTGCACGCTGCCCAGCGGGTTGTAGAGGTGCTCGCCGGTGTCGCCCTCGAACACGGCGATGCCGGGGCCCGCGTCCACGAGCCGGAAGCCGAGGGTGCTCGCGATCGGCGGAGCGGGAATCCGCCCGTCGGTGATCGCCCGCAGGATCTCCTCCCCGGTGAGGTCGACGAAGGTGGAGGCGGGCGGGGCCGGTGTCCAACTGTGGCTCCGCGTCCGGGGTGTCGGGTCGACGGTGGGCGCTGCGGCTTGAGGATCTCGGGTGCTCATGCCCTCAACCTGCCCTGCTGGCAGGCAGTGCTCAAGTACGGAATCCGTACCGCGCCGAGCGGTAGCCTGGCGGCCATGGACGTCCCCACCCGCGGCTACGGGCAGTTCTGCGCGGTGGCCCGCGCCCTGGAAGTGCTCGGCGAACGCTGGACGCTGCTGATCGTGCGCGAGCTGCTGCTCGGGTCGAGCCGTTTCTCGGAGATCCAGACAGGGCTCCCGCGGATCTCCCGCACCGTGCTCTCGGCCCGTCTGAAGACCCTTCAGCGGTCCGGTGTGGTGGACCGGGCACCTGGGGGCGGCTACCGGCTCACCGAGGCCGGCCTCGCACTGCGCGGTGTCCTCGCCGAACTCGGCGGATGGGCGACCGCCTGGGACCGCCGCGGCCTGCAGCCCGATCACTTCGACGCCCTGGCCCTCGGCTGGGACATGCGGCGTCGGGTACACCGGGACCGCCTGCCCGACTCGCTCACCGTGGTCGAGCTGCACTTCCCCGATGCCCAGCAGGACCGCGTCTTCCTGCACGCCACCCGCCCCCGCCTCGCACTCTGCACGGACGACCTCGGCCGCCCGGTCGACCTGCGGATCGCGGCCGACCTCGAGCAGTTCACCCGCTGGTGGATGGGTGAGTTGACCTGGGAGCGGTTGCTGCGAAGCGGAGGCGCCCGGTTGACCGGCCCGAGCGACCTCCGCCGCTCCTTCCCGCACTGGTTCCGCGGCTACGTCTTCGCCAGGCCGCTGGCCGGGACCGGCGGCGACCCCGGTGCACCTGGTCGGCCCGGCCCAGGATGACCCTCCTCCTCACGGCTGGTGGCGTCCGAAGCTGCCGGCGCGGCCCCTCGTCCTCGTCGTCGGCCGCGGCCGAGTAGCTTCTTGACCCTCACACGGTGTCAGACGCTGAACTCGGGGACATCATGTTCACCATCGGAGACTTCGCCCGGCACGGCCGCGTCTCGGTCCGGATGCTGCGTCATTACGACGCGACCGGCCTGCTGCGCCCGGCCCACGTCGACCCCGTCACCGGCTACCGCCACTACACGGCCGCCCAGCTGGCCCGACTCAACCGCGTCATCGCGCTCAAGGACCTCGGCCTCTCCCTCCGGCAGGTCCAGGAGATCCTGGACGAGAGGGTCGGCGCCGAGGAACTGCGCACCATGCTGCGCCTGCGGAGGGCCGAGTTGGAGGACGCGATGGCCGCGGCGGCCGCACGACTGGTGCAGGTCGAGGCGAGGCTCCGAGCGATCGAGAGCGAGGGGCGCATGCCCATGGACGACGTCGTCATCAAGAGTGTTCCGGTCACGCGGGTGGCGGAGCTCACCGCGATCGCGGCGAGTTTCGAGCCCGAGGACATCGGTCCTGTCATCGGGCCGCTCTACGGCGAGTTGTTCCGGCGCCTGGACGCGGCGGCCATCACTCCCACAGGGCCCGGTGTCGCCTACTACGAGGACGCCCCGAAGGGCGACGGCCGGATCACGGTCCATGCCGCCGTGCAGGTCTCCGCCCCCCTCCAGGACGGTGCCTTCCGGGTACTCGACCTGCCTCACCTCGACCGGGCGGCGACCATCGTGCACCGTGGCTCGATGGAAACCGTGCTGCCGGCGGCCCAGGCCCTGGCCCGTTGGATCGACGAGAACGGCTACCAGTCGGCCGGCTACCCCCGGGAGATCAGCCTGGAGTGCCCGGAGAACCGCGACGACTGGGTGACGGAACTCCAGGCCCCCGTGACCCGGGCCTGACCGACGACGTCCGGGGCACCGGACCGCCGCGCCCGGTCACTCGACCGAGCCGGCGGACACCACCCGCCTCGGCTCGCGAGCGAGCCGAGGCGGGTGACGGCATCCGGTGGCGGGCTAGCTCAGCGTCTTCAGCGCCGCCGCGTCGTACGGCTTCAGCTCCTCGAACCGGTCCGCCAGGACCTTCGCCGCCCACTCCGGGTCCTGGAGCAGGGCGCGGCCGACGGCGACCAGGTCGAACTCGTCGCGCTCCAGGCGGTCGAGGAGGTCGTCGATGCCCTGGACCGGGGCGCCCTCGCCCATGAAGCCACGGATGAAGTCGCCGTCGAGGCCGACCGAGCCGACGGTGATGGTGGGCTTGCCGGTGAGCTTCTTGGTCCAGCCCGCCAGGTTCAGGTCCGAGCCCTCGAACTCCGGGATCCAGTAGCGGCGGGTGGAGGCGTGGAAGGCGTCGACGCCGGCCGCGGCGAGCGGGGCCAGGATCGCCTCCAGCTCCTCCGGGGTCTCGGCGAGCCGCGCGTCGTAGGCCTCCTGCTTCCACTGCGAGTAGCGGAAGAGCACCGGGAAGTCGGCGGAGACGGTCTCGCGGACCGCGGCCACGATCTCGGCCGCGAACTTGGTACGGGCCACGGGGTCGCCGCCGTAGGCGTCGGTACGGCGGTTCGTCCCCGCCCACAGGAACTGGTCGAGGAGGTAGCCGTGGGCGCCGTGCAGTTCGACGCCGTCGAAGCCGATCCGCTCGGCGGCCGCGGCGGCCTCGGCGAAGGCGCCGATGACGTCGTCCAGGTCGCGCCGGGTCATCGCCTTGCCGGTGCCCTCGGTGCCGTCGACGCGGATGCCGGAGGGACCGACGGCGGGGGCGTCGGCGTAGGGCGGATCGCCCTGCTCGCGCACCATGCCGATGTGCCACAGCTGCGGAACGATCGTGCCGCCGGCCGCGTGAACGGCCTTGGCGACCTCCGCCCACCCCGCCAGCTGCTCCTCACCGTGGAACCGCGGCACCCGGTCACTCTGTCCGGCCGACTCGTGGCCGACGTAGGTCCCCTCGGTGACGATCAGGCCCACACCCGCGGCGGCCCGACGGGCGTAGTACGACCGCACGTCCTCACCGGGGACGCCGCCCGGGGAGAACATGCGCGTCATCGGGGCCATCACGATGCGGTTGGGGACGGTCAGGCCGTTCAGCGCGACCGGCCGGGACAGGATCTCGGCCGCGCGGGAGGCGGAGGACGCAGTGACGGTCACGGGGACGCTCCTCGTAGGTACCAGACGGTATGCACGCATGCGTTGAATGCGTGCAGGTGCCAACCGTTCCGGCGGTCACGGCATTTCGCCCGTCCGACGGGCCGTCGTGTGATCCCGGACACGGGCGCCGCTCGTTCCGCCGGGCCCCGGCCCCGCCCGGGACCGGTGTGGACGCGCTCTCCGAGGGACTGCCGGCTCCCCTGTCGAGCCCCATCGGCCGCGGTCAGCCCAGGAGGCCGTTCAGGACACGGCCGATCGCGCTGTCGAACGGGTCCGCGCCGGCCGCGTCCGGCGGCGGGGTGGTGAGCGCGGCGGCGACGCGGGGGTGGGTGCCGGCGGCCGCCACGTGGCGCAGGTAGGCGGTCCGGCGTTGCGCGGACGAGGCGGTGGCGGTGGCCAGTTCGTTCTGGACGAACATCGCGGTCACCGCGTTGAGGAGGGCGAACGCCTCCAGTTTTCGTGAGGCGGGGGCCGGGTGGTCGGCGAGGATCTCCAGGAAGCGGTCCAGCACGTCCACCGCGTGCGGGCCGAGGGCCGGCCGGGTGACGACCAGGGCCGGGAGCCAGGGGTGGCGGCGCATGATCCGCCGGGTCTGGTGGGCGACGGCGAGCAGGTCGGTGTGCCAGTCCCCACTCGGCCGCGGCAGCTCGTACTCCGCGCCGGTGGCATCGGTCATCAGGTCGAGCAGGTCGTCGCGGGTCGCGATGTAGCGGTAGAGCGAGGCCGCGCCCGTGCCGAGCAGCGCCGCGACGCGGCGCATGGAGACCGCGTCCAAGCCCTCGCGGTCGGCGAGGTCGAGGGCGGCGGAGGTGATCTCGGCGCGGCTGCGTTCCGCCGGCCGGCCGGTCGCCGCGCGCTCGGGGCGGAGCCAGATCACCGTCTCGTCCGGTTCTGCCACGGTCACCTCCTTGGTTGCCCCCAGCCTATCGCTTTGCGTACAGTGTTCGCGATATTCGCGAACGCTGTACGCAAAGCGAAGGAGCGCCAGGGATGGCTACGCGGTACGCGGACAACGACGGAGTTCGGATCGCCTTCGAGGAGCTCGGCGGTGCCGGAGGCGACCCGCTCCTGCTCGTCATGGGGCTCGGCGCCTCACGCTTCTGGTGGCCGAAGGGGCTGGTCGACGGGCTCCTGCGGCGGGGCTTCCACGTGGTGGCCTACGACCAGCGCGACTCGGGCGAGTCCACGCACTTCCCCGACCGCCGCCGGGCCCACCCGCTCCTGGCGCTGCTCCGGCGCGAGGCGCCGGCCTACGCGGCCGAGGACCTCACCGACGACGCGGTCGCGGTCCTCGACGCCCTCGGCTGGGAGCGCGCCCACCTGTTCGGCCACTCCATGGGCGGGCTGGTGGCCCAGCGCGTCGCCATCCGGCACCCGGCGCGGGTGCTGACGCTGACCAGCTCCTCAGCCGTCCCGAGCGACGTCAGGGGACTCGGCGTCCTGCGCTACGTGCGACTGGGGACGGTCGCCCGCTTCACCCGCCTGCGCCACCCGCGGACCCCTGAGGGCGAACTGGCACTGGCGCTCGACGTCGCCAGGATCCTCGCGCCCGGCCGGCGGATCGGTGTGGACGACGTCTGCGAGTTCGTCCGGAACGAGGCCGCCCACCAGGTCAGGAGCTTCCGGGACGACAAGGCGCAGAGCCGCCAGATCGGCGCGAAGTGGCGCGGCGGCCAGCTCGCCGAGATCACCGCGCCCACCCTCGTCCTCCACGGGGAGGACGACCCACTGCTTCGCACCACCGCCGGCCACCACACCGCCGCGGCGATCCCGGGAGCGCGACTGCGCACGATGCCCGCCGTCGGCCACTTCCTCGACCGGGAGACGTGGGCCCGCTACGCCGATCAGGTACGCGCCGTCGCCGACCCCCCGTCAGCCGGGTGAGGACCCATGGATCACCCGGGGCTGTGTGAGCAGCACCGATACCAGTACGGACGGTGCGATGCCGACATGGTCTTGGTCAGCGGCGGGGGGTGCGTGATGGGCTGACGGCATGATCGAGACTGCGACCCCGACCGGTGCGGTGGCACTGGTGACCGGGGCGAACAAGGGCATCGGATTTCAGGTCGCCAGCCAGTTGGCCGAGCACGGGCTGACCGTGGTGGTGGGCGCTCGCGACCCCGAGCGCGGACGGGCTGCCGCCGACGCGATACGGGCCGCCGGGGCCGACGCGCACCCGGTGACGCTGGACGTCACGGATCCGGCGACCGTGCGGCAGGCGGCCGGGTGGATCGGTGAACGGTTCGGGCGGCTGGACGTGCTGGTCAACAACGCCGGCGCGGCCGAGGACCCGGGACACCGGCCCAGCGCCGCCGACCTCGACCTGGTCCGTGGGGTCTTCGAGACCAATGTCTTCGGCGTGCTGACCGTCACCAACACCTTGCTCCCGCTGCTGCACCGGTCGGCCGCCCCACGCATCGTCAACGTGTCGAGCGGCATGGGTTCGTTGGCCGTCCAGAGCTCCCCGGACAGCTACCTGGCCCAGGTGCCCGCCACCGCCGCCTACCCGGCTTCCAAGTCCGCGCTCAACGCGCTGACCGTCCAGTACGCCAAGGAGCTGCGCCGGGACGGCTTCCTGGTCAACGCCGCGTCGCCCGGCCCGTGCGACACCGACCTGTCCAAGGAACTGCAGAAGGCGGGCTTCCCGATGACCCGGACGGCGGCCCAGGGCGCGGCGGTCATCGTGCGGCTGGCGACCCTGGGCCCGGACGGCCCGACCGGCGGCTTCTTCGGCGAGGACGGTCCGGTGCTCTGGTAGCGGCGGGAGAGAGGGGCCGGACCGGGGCCGTGATGGCCGGTCGGCGCGGCGGGCTATCGTGCCCGGCATGGACCTGCGCCGTCTGCGGTACTTCGTGGCCGTGGCCGAGGAACTGCACTTCGGCCGGGCTGCGGCCCGGCTGCACATGTCACAGCCGCCGCTGAGCCGGCGGATCCGCGAGTTGGAGGACTCACTGGGTGCACGGTTGTTCGACCGCTCGGCCCAGGGGGTGCGGCTGACCGAGGCGGGGGCGGTGCTGCTGGCCGAGGCCCGGGAGCTGCTGGCGGCGGCGGAGCGGGCGGGTGAACGAGTCCGGCAGACCGCCGGACGGCGCACCATCGTGGTGGGCACCGTGGCCGGAGCCGGTCGCGGTCTCGGCCCGCGCGCCGCCGAGGCCTTCCGGCGCAGCCACCCGGAGGCGCTGGTGCGGCTGCGGGAGACCGGGATCAGCGATCCCACCGCGGGGCTGCGGACCGGCGCGGTGGACGTCGCGCTGACCCGGCTGCCGTTCGACACCGAGGGACTGGCCGTCCGGGTGCTGGCGAGTGAGCCGGTGGTCGCGGCGCTGCCGTCCGGCGACCCGCTGGCGCGGCGAGAGAGGGTGACGGTGGCCGACCTCGCGGACCGGCCGTGGATGCGGCTGCCGGAGGAGGTGGACCCGGCCTGGCGGCGATACTGGCTCGGCCGGGCGGGCCGCGCCGCCTCCGCGGGGCTCGGCGAGGCGCGGCCGGGCGTGGGGTCACCCGGGGCAGGGGACGGCGGGGGCCCGGTGGTCCGGGCGGTGGCCGAGTGCCTGCACGCCGTGGTCTGGCAGGGCGCGGTCGGCATCCTGCCGGCCGGTGCCGCCGGCCACCACCGGACCGAGGGGGTGGCCTTCGTTGCGCTGGCCGACTACCCGCCCAGTCGCGTTGTGCTGGCCTGGCCCGCCGAGAACCCCGACCCCGCCGTCGTCGCCTTCGTCGAGGCCGCGGCCGCATCGGTCGCTCCCGCCTGACCTGTGACGGAACGTCCCGAGACCCCGGAGAACCCCCGTGAACAGTGTTCGTCCGACGGTTCGGGGCGGGCACGGGAGCCCGGGCCTGGTCCGCCAGGCTGCTCCGCGGTGATCGCGTCCGCCCCGCGGTCCCCTGACGGTCCCCGTTCCGCGACGGGCCGGCAGGCGGCACGTGCCGCAGGAGTGAGCCGGTGATCGCCGGCTGCTCGACGGGCGGGCGCCGCAGGCGGCTTCTAGCTTGGAGTGAGGAAGCTCAGCCGGCAGGAGGGGAGGACAGGGTGATGGCGCGGGTCGATCACGGGGCGCTGTGCGCCGCCGCCACGCCGAGCCCGTTGTCGGGCCTCGCCGAGCACGACGGGCTCCTGCGCCGGTGACGCCCGCGACGACGAAGACGAAGGGCACGAGCGCGTGAACCTCGCTGAGACCGCCGGCCGGCTCACCTCCAGGGGCACCTCGAGCCGGACCGGCACCGGCTCCTGCCGGTTGAAGGCCGCCGGGAACGAGCACCGGTCCGGCAGGCGGTCGTGATGGCGGGCGGCAGGGAAGGGGAGGGCGCGGGCCGGCCGTGGCGCCCCGAGGCGTTGGCCCGCCTGGACGCCGAGCTGGGCCGGATCGACGAGCAGTTGCGGGCCCTGGCCGCCGCCAAGGACCGGATCCAGGGCCTGTTGGACGCGGTGGTGGCCATCACGCGGGAGCTGGAGTTGCCCGCGGTGTTGCACCGCATCGTGACCACCGCCATGGAGCTGGCCGGTGCCCGCTACGGGGCACTGGGAGTACTCGACGAGTCCGGCGAGTTCCTGGAGCAGTTCATCGCCGTCGGCCTGTCCGAGCAGGAACGCGCGGCCTTGGCCGGGGTGGGGTTCCCCCGCGGCTTGGGCGTGCTCGGACACCTGATCCGCCACCCGGAGCCGCTGCGGGTCGAGGACATCTCCTTCCACCCGTCCTCGGTCGGGTTCCCGCCCGGTCACCCGCGCATGTGCACCCTGCTGGGCGTCGCCGTCAGCGTCCGCGGCGAAATCTACGGCGACCTCTACCTCTCCGAGCGACGCGACGGACAGCCCTTCGACGTGCGCGACGAGAACATCGTCGCCGCCCTGGCCAGCGCCGCCGGTATCGCGATCGAGAACGTCCGCCTCTTCGAACAGGTTCGCGCCGGATCCGAACAGTTCCAGCGGCTCCTGCTGCCGACCCTGCCCGACCTGCGGCCCTTCGCCGCCGCCGCCATCTACCGGCCCGCCGCCGAGCCCAACCCGGTCGGCGGGGACTGGTACGACGCCATCCCGCTGCCCGACGGCGCGGTGGCGGTGGTCATCGGCGACGTGGTCGGCCACGATCTGCACGCCGCCGCCGCCATGGCCTCCACGCGCAACATGCTGCGCGCCCTGCTGTTCCACCTGCGCACCCCGCCCAGCGCGGTGCTCACCGAGCTCGACCGCACCCTGCAGGCCATCACCGACAACCCCGTCACCACCACCAGCCTGGCGCGCATCGAACCCGCGGGGGCCGCCTGGAGGCTGCACTGGAGCGTCGCGGGCCACGTCCCCCCGCTGCTGGTCACCCCCGGCGGCCGGGCGGAGTACCTGTTCAGCGAGCCCGGACTGCCACTGAACGTCGACAGCGGGCAGCCCCGCCCCGACCACACCCACCCCTTGCCCCCGAACAGCACCGTGGTCTTCTTCACCGACGGCCTCGTCGAACACCCCGACCACCCCATCGACGAGAGCCTGGACGAACTCGCCGAACTCGCCACCAGGCACGCGGCCCTGCCCCTGGAGGACTTCGTACGGGCCCTGGCCGATCACCACCCCAGCGACGGGCACGACGACATGGCCGTCCTCGCCGTGCGCACCCCGCGCTGAAGCCGCACGGGCGCACGGCGAAGCGGCTGAGGCGCAACCGTCGGGAACGGGGCGCGAGACGGCCCCCGGGCGGTCACCCGAAGCGATCGCGACAGCGCACCCCGCGGAAGATCACGCATATGAGCGGCAGTGTGGTGGAGCCGGCGGGGTCAGCGGACGATGGATGACGAGGCAAGCCGAGGGGAAGACTTCCCGATGACCGTTGTGAGCCGCAGCAGGCTCCGGCGCGGTGGCACGACCGTCCTGCAGATCGGTGCCGTCGCCGCGCTGTACTACGCCACGGGCCGGCTGGGGCTGCTCCAGCAGCTCGTGCGCGGTCAGGTCACGCCGCTGTGGCCCCCGACCGGCATCGCCCTGGCCGGCCTGCTCCTGATCGGCCTGCGGGCCTGGCCCGGGATCGCGATCGGCGCCTTCCTGATCAACATCTCACTCGGGCCGTCGACCACCGCGGTGATCGCGATCACGGCAGGCAACACCGTCGCGCCGCTCTGTTCCTACGCGCTCCTCCGCCGCACCGGGTTCCGCACCCAGATGAACCGTTTCCAGGACGCATTCGCGCTGGTCTTCCTCGGCGCGTTCGCCGGCATGCTCATCAGCGCGACGGTGGGCGGTTTCACCCTGCGCCTCGCTGGTGCACTGCCCGCCGGTGAGTTCTGGACCACCTGGTGGGTCTGGTGGACCGGCGACGCCATGGGCGTGCTGCTGGTCGCACCGGTGCTGCTCGCCCTGCGCTCGGCGCACTGGCCGAAGGACGCGCCACCCTCCCGATGGGCGGAGGGAGCGCTGTTGGTGGCTGCCACCATCGGCGTCGGTTTCCTCGAGACCACGCCCACACCGCTGATCTTCCTCGGCCTCCCGCTGCTGACCTGGGCGGCCTTCCGCTTCCAGCGCGTCGCGGCCGCACCCTGCGCGCTGGCCGTGACCACCTTCGCGATCCTCGCCGCCACCCGCGGATCAGGCCCGTTCGCCGGTCACAGCCTGCTCACCAACATGATCGCCCTGCAGGCGTTCAACGGCGCCGCCGCGCTGACCGCGCTGCTGCTCTCGGCGGCCATCACCGAACGGAACCAGACCCAGGAGGAGATCGAGGAGGCGTGCCGGCGACTCGCCGAGATGGTCAGGAGAGCCGCGCCGGACATCGGCGGCGAGCCGACGCTTCCGGAGGGCCGGGCCGAGGAGGGGGACGACGGCGGACGGACCCGGCCATGACGGTCGGCGAGGGCGGGCCCAGGAGGGACGCCGGCCCCGACCGCGCACCGTCGGGGCGGGCGTCCCGCCCGGTCAGGCTGGTGTCAGTGCGTCGGCGCGTACGGGCGCATCATCTCGTTGTCCTCGTGATCGATGATGTGGCAGTGCCAGACGTAGCCCGGTCCTCCGGTGGGGTCGAAGGGGTAGCGGTTCTCCCCGGGGCCGACGGCGTGCGTCCTCGTCGTGGTTGCCGACCACCTGGGCACCGGGGCCGGCGAAGGCGGGGTCCAGCTGTCCACCCGGGAGGTGAGACGACTCCAGCAGTACGGCCACATGGAAATCCTCCTGGGGAGCCTGCCGCAACTGGCTTCCGCCGAGGCCGCCCGATTGATGGGTGACATCCTGGAGGACGCCGACGCGGGGCTGCTGGCCCAGTTCCTCGAGCTCAAGGCCAGGCGGGCCGGCCTGGCGGCCCTGAGACCCGCGGTGGAGGATCCAACCAGTTCCGAGAGCGCCCTCCACGCCTGCCTGAAGAACCAGGAGTGGATCTTCGACGGCGCCTATGTCGCCGAGCTGGCGCGCCGTCAGTACACCCCGGACACCATCCTCGACATACCGCTCCTGCGAGCTGACGGTTCCCTGTACGTCGTCGAACTCAAGCGCGCCAACATCGCGAACCTGGTCATCCGACGCAACGGCCATCTGCTGCTGGGCGCACCGCCGCACCAGGCGGTCTCCCAAGCACAGAACTACCTCCGGACCTTGGACGAGGACCGGCGGACCATCCTGACCGACCACGGTGTCGACAGCCGCAGGGCCGCGGCGACCGTGGTGATCGGGCACTCGCGGTACGTGGGTGGGGGCATTACGCCCTTGGAGGTCGCGGAGACCCTGCGCACCTACGACGCGCCTGCTGCCCGGACAGAAGTGATCACGTACGAGACCGTGCTGGACTCGGCTGTCAGACATCCCATGCCGTAGTGGTGTCAAGCGGCGATTGGGAGGGTTGCGTGGTGTGACCAGGCGGTGGCCTCGTCGTAGAGGGTGCGGGTCTTGAGGCAGCCGTGGAGGATGCCGACGAGGCGGTTGCCG